>JBJETC010000032.1:0-4388 GCA_051883115.1 Anaerovoracaceae bacterium | reverse complement strand
AAACTAAGGACGGCCGCAGACGCTTTTGAAAAATATTCGAACGGGAAAATAGAGCCTCTCAACACTAAATCGGGGATAAACATAACTATAAGGATAAAAACGGGCAGGAGCCCCGAGGCGCTCTGCAGTGAAGCGAAGGAGCTCGCGCTCCAGATGTTCCCTGTACGGGAGCTCTCGGGACCAGGCAGCGCCGTCCTGCTTTTTTACTATAACCAGATACCTGAAGACAGGCTCGGGTCGTCGATAAAAGAAGTCATAGAAAAATGGCGGATAAACCGCGGAAAATGAATAATAAAGCAAAAGCGAAGCCTCCCAGGCGGAAAGCCTCGCTTTTTATATGTCATTATTTTTCTTTTGTGAAATCCATGCCGCCCGTTTCCTTTATCTCGCCGCTCCTCGAGTATGTCAGGGCTTCATAGCCATCCATTTTTTCCATGAACTTTATGGCTTTATCGGATCCGTAAATGAGGCAGATCGTCGACATTGCGTCGCAGTCTGCCGAATGGCCCGGCTCCCCCGTTATCGTGACTCCAGAGATGTCGTTATCTATCGGCATCCCTGTCTCAGGATCGAGGATGTGATGGTATATCCTGCCGTTCTTCTTGAAATACCTTTCGTATATCCCGGAAGTGACGGCGGTCCCGTCTTTCATCTTCGTGTACCCTATGATTTCCGACATGTCTGTGAACGGCTTCTCTATACCTATCTTGAACGGTTTACCGCCCTTTCCGCCTATGCAGACTATGTTCCCGCCCAGACTTATGATCGCCGATCTCACGCCTGATTTTTTCATGGCGTCGTAAAGCACATCGCCGATATATCCCTTGGCTATGCCGCCGAGATCTATCTCGCCTTTTGATGTCCCCATGGTGATCGTGTCCCCGCTTATCTTTATCTGCCTGTAATCGACGTATTTCATGGCATTGGCGAGGGCTTTCTCCGAAGGCACTTTCTTTTTCCCCGAATGAAAATCCCAGAGGTCTTCAGCTTTTCCGATCGTTATGTCAAAAGCTCCGTCAGAAAGCCTGCCGTAACGGATACCTTTTCGTACGATTTTTATCGTCTCGGGACTGCATTTTACCGGCCTGCCTCCGGCGTGGTTCACGTTCCAGATGTCGCTCCCCTTTTTCGTCTTGCTGAGCAGCGACTCGTAGCGCGCGCATATGCTGAAAGCCTTGTCGATCGCAGACTCCGCGTTTTTTTTACTCATGCTGTCCATGTCGTAGACAGAGATCCGGCAGACCGTGTCGAAATAATAGCTTTCTTTCACTACAGGCTCAGCCTCCTTGTTTGAGGAGCATCCTGTCTGTGATATAATCAGTGTTATCGTCATCACGGCGATCAGAGATATCGACAGTATCTTTTTCGAAACAGATCTCATGGCATTCCTTATATGATTCCGGCCGCATCCGCGGCTTACACGGTGTAATAAATGTTCAAAGTATTAAAAAAAGGCGATATCATCCTGTTTTTCATCCTCCTTGCCATAGGAGCCGGCGTGTTCGCACTCACGTGGCACGGAAGCACAAAAGGCCGGACCGCAATCGTCAGAGTCGACGGGCGCGTGTACGGCACGTACAGTCTCAGTAAAAACAGGAATATCAAAATATACCAGAAAAACGGCTATAAAAACGAGTTTAGCATAAAGGGCGGCAGCGTTCAAATGACGTATTCGAACTGCAGGAACCAGATCTGTGTCGAGACGGGCAGGGTAAGCCATCCCGGCCAGCAGATCGTCTGCGCCCCGCACAAGGTCTCGATAACCATAACAGGAGGCGGCGGATATGACGCAGTATCGTAAAAAACAGGGACGCCGCAGTATGTCAGGCGCATATCAGCTGAGCCTCTGCGCCATCCTCGCGGCCCTCGCCCTCATACTTTCATACGTGGAAACGCTTATCCCGTTCAATTTCGGCATCCCGGGGATAAAGATAGGCCTTGCCAACCTCATTATCATCATCGCCCTTTACGACATGGACGTGAGGTACGCCGCGATAATAAACATCATAAGGATATTCCTCGCAGGCTTCATGTTCACAGGACTCGGCTCTATATTCTTCTCGTTCACGGGCGGGATGCTGAGCCTTCTTGTGATGTGGCTGCTGAAAAAGACCGGGAAATTCTCCATGATAGGCGTCAGCATGGCAGGCGGCGCCGCCCACAATTTCGGCCAGCTCATAGTCGCGGCCATAACAGTTTCAAACATCCAGATGTTCCTGTACTTCCCGGTGCTCCTCATCGCAGGCATGATCACCGGCATATGCATAGGCATAGTTGCTTACATATTCGACAGCCGTCTCCCTTCGAAATACAGGCTCCACCCGGAGAACAGATCGATATCGCCTGAAGATACGGAGGAAGAAAATGAATAACGATAAAACAAAAGATCCTGAAAACAAAGCAGTGAAAGCGCTCGGATCCCTTCGCCGCGCCATGCGCGAAAACGGCGCTGACGCTGTGATCATACCGTCAGCTGACTGGCATAACTCTGAATACGTAAATGTTTTTTTCAAGCTCCGCGAGCATTACTCCGGCTTTGACGGCTCCGCGGGCACTCTGATAGTCCTGAAGGACGAAGCCGCTCTCTGGACAGACGGCAGGTATTTCCTCCAGGCCGAAAGGCAGCTCGCAGGCACAGGCATAGACCTCATGAAGCAGGGAGAGCCGGGCGTCCCGAAGATAATGGAATACCTCCTGGAAAAAGTAAAAGCCGGCGTCGATTCAGGCGATGGCTTCACTCTTTTCTTCGACGGCCGCACGTTCAGCAGCACGCTCGGAAAAGCTGTAAAATCAGCTGTCGAGCGCGCAGGCGGAAACGCCGTGACAGATAAAGATCTGGCCGGTTCGTGCTGGGACAGCGGCAGGCCCGCGCTCAGCGCAAGCAGGATCTGGGAACTCCCCCTCTCCGCAGCGAGCATGACACGCTCCGAAAAAATGAGTGCCGTCAGGGCTGAAATGAAAAAGCTGAACGCCGACAT
Organism: Anaerovoracaceae bacterium; assembly: GCA_051883115.1. Taxonomy (GTDB): domain Bacteria; phylum Bacillota; class Clostridia; order Peptostreptococcales; family Anaerovoracaceae; genus Aminicella. The sequence goes on along the minus strand of JBJETC010000032.1, from coordinate 1,410 downwards.
CCTTTTGATCTCAGACCTCATGGAAAACGCATGGCTCATGGATCTCAGGGCCTCCGACATAGCGTGCACACCTGTTTTCTATTCATACTGCCTGCTTTCGCAGGACACCTGCAGGCTTTACACACTCCCGGGCGCGATGCCTGATGACATCCGCGGGAAACTTGCCTCTGACGGCATAGAATGTTTCGATTACGATGAAGCCAGGCCTGCAGTCGACGCCATACCTGAAAACAGCCGCGTATGGGCAGACATGAAAAAGACCAACTGCTTCATGACTGACAGGATAAGCAGATCGTGTGTCATCATCGACAGACCTACGCCTGTCGAAATGATGAAAGCCGTTAAAAACAGCACCGAGATCGAGAGCACGAAAAACGCGCACCTCAAAGACGCCTCGGCTGTCGTCGAGTTCATATACAGACTCAAGAGAGACATATCGACTGAGCACATGACGGAACTCAGCGCCGCGAAGATCCTCGACGACCTCAGATACTCGAAGCCTGACTGCTTTGACCTGAGTTTCCCGACGATATCGGCATACGCCGAAAACGGCGCCGTCATACATTACGAGCCTGCACCGGAAACAGATAAAGAGCTCGCTCCGGAAGGCTTCCTCCTTGTCGACAGCGGCGGCCAGTACAGAGACGGCACCACAGACATCACGAGAACGATCGTTTTGGGCCCTCTGACGGAGAAAATGAGGAAATACTATACACTCGTCCTCAAATCGCACATCGCCCTCGAAACAGCCATTTTCGCTCCCGGCACGACAGGCCGCGAGCTCGATGTCACCGCTAGGAAGCCTCTGAACGATGAAGGCCTTGATTTCAACCACGGCACAGGCCACGGCGTCGGCCACGTATTAAGCGTGCATGAAGGGCCGAACATCATAAGCAAGCACAACGCCAACTGCCCTATCGTCCCGGGCATGATAACATCTGACGAACCAGGCGTTTATATAGAAAACGAGTTCGGCATACGCCTCGAGAACGAGATACTCTGCGTCGAAAAGGAAGACGGATCATACGGATTCGAACCTCTCACATTCGTCCCGTTCGACAGAGACGCGATCGTGCGAGAAATGCTTACCGATGAAGAGACTGCCTGGCTCAACAGCTATCATGAGACGGTATATGAAAAAGTCTCGGGGCTCGTTCCTGACGATGCCGCAGAGTGGCTGAGGTCGGCGACGCTCCCGCTCTGATCCCTATTTATATCTGAATTTGTAACAATGGTAATAGTTCCTGCCGTTCAGGGCTTCCTCGAACCTGTGCCAGTCTATGATGCAGCCCAGGTAGCTGTGATCCTCACCGTCTGACTGCACATACACATAGCGTTCCATGAAGCCCGGCGGCAGTTCTTTCGTCGTCTCGAACCTTACTTTCTCGTTTCTTCCTATGATCTGGTTCC
>JBJETC010000031.1:0-4395 GCA_051883115.1 Anaerovoracaceae bacterium | reverse complement strand
CTTTTTTACTTCGCCATAAAGCTCAGCGGCCATGAGGACGCCCTCAGGGGACATATCACGAACCGCGTGCATGATGAGAGGTTCACCGACTCGAACGGGGAGCTTATGAGACGATTCGGGAAGGCGGTGCCTGAGGCGGCGAAGCTCATAACCGGGTATCTTGGATACTGCAGTGACGGGAGCGGAGCGTTCGCGGAGGAAAAGATCATGGACTATGATTTCAACGGACTCGTTCACATGGACTGATATTCCTGAATTCTGCGGGGAGCCTGAAAAAGCGGCTCTCCGATTTTTTTATTTTTTACCGGGAGGATCTTATGCCTTTTTACATAGTACAGAAAGATATCACGACGATGGACACGGATGCTGTGGTAAACGCGGCAGACACAGAGCTCAGGATGGGAAGCGGCGTGTGCGGCGCGATCTTCAAGGCGGCCGGGCCTGAGAAGATGAAGGCGGCATGCGGGAAGGCAGGGCCGATACATACGGGTGAAGCTGTGATAACGCCGGGGTTCGGTCTCAAGGCAAGGTTCGTGATCCATACGGCGGGTCCTGTGTACGACAGGAGCAAAAGGGAGGAGTGCGAAAGGCTGCTTTCCCTTGCTTACTCTAATTCTCTCGAGCTGGCGCGGGAAAACGGATGCGGAAGCATAGCGTTCCCGCTCATTTCCAGCGGTGTTTTCGGCTATCCTAAGGAGGACGCGCTCAGGACTGCTGTGAGATCGATAAGGAGTTTCCTCGATGATAACGAAGAGATGACCGTCTACCTGACTGTGCTCGACAGGAAGGCGGTCGCCGTGAGCAAGGCGCTGAAGCTCAGTGTCGGGGAGTATCTTACTGAGAATTACATGCCGACAGATGGTGACTTAAGCTCTGTAGAAATGGCGTCTTCGATTCCGGGCGAGGTGCCGGCCGGCGCGTTCGAGCCCGGCAGAACGGAAAGCAAAGAGAATCTCGACTCGTATATAAGGCATATGGACGTGCCTTTTAACTCTTACCTCATGAGGATGATAGATGCGAGGGGTATGAAGGACAGCGAAGTCTACAAGCGCGCCGATATAGACAGAAGGCTGTTTTCAAAGATCAGGACGAGGGACGATTATGTGCCGGGGAAAAGGACAGTCCTCGCTCTGGCGATCGGGCTCAAGCTCGACATAGACGCTACAGAGGAATTCCTTGAAAGAGCAGGCTACGCGCTTTCACACAGTCAGAAATTCGATGTGATCGTGGAGTATTTCATCAAGAACGGACATTACGATATCGATGAGATAAATGAAGTCCTCTTCGCATACGATCAGCCGCTGCTCGGCGCTAAATAGGCGGGGAGCAGCTGATTTTAACTCCAAAGCACAGTGAACGGAAAAATGTCGCTTTCAGGGCGACCAATCGCGAGACCTCCTTTGATATGATGGAACCATCAGAAAGGGAGGTCTTTATAATGAAGAAAGTAAAGAAAGATCAGACAGAACTTATTTTCGTGATAGATAAGAGCGGTTCCATGTACGGGCTCGAAAAGGACACGATAGGAGGGTTCAACTCGATGCTTGCGAAGCAGAAGAAGCTCGAGGACGCGTGCAGGATCACGACAGTACTCTTTGACAATCAGTATGAGCTGCTCCACGACCGTATAGATATACAGGATGTGGACCCGATGACGGAGAAAGATTACCATGCCGGTGGATCGACTGCTCTCCTGGACGCTGTCGGACTGACGATAAATAAGATAGATAACGTGCAGAAACATACTAAAGGAGATGAGAAGCCGAAGGTAATGTTCGTTATCATCACAGACGGCCTTGAGAATTCAAGTGTTGAATACACGCTCCCTCAGGTAAGGAAAATGATAAAGCACGAGAGAAAGGACAACGGCTGGGAGTTCGTCTTCCTCGGAGCGAATATGGACGCTGTGGATATATCGGCTCACATAGGCATATCAGCCAAATTCACGGCTGACTTCATACCGGATGAAGAAGGCGTCGAGATGAACTTCGACGCAGTTGAGAAGATGGCAAAGTCGCTGAGAGAGAACAGTGAAATGGATCCGGGAGCGCTCGAAGAGGTACGCACAGATTACAGAAAACGCGGGAGCAAGTAAGCTAAAAGCGGCCTTAGCCGCCTGTCCGTGTAATAAAAGAAGCCATGGAATGATATATTCCATGGCTTTCTCTGTATTGAGCGGAGTCATAATGCGGCTCGCGTGATGCGCTGCTACATGAAATAGGTTATTATCCCGTAGAACACGAGAAAACCTGTTATGAGAGGAAGGATCCACGTCATGTAGAATCTCGTCTTCCTGCTCATCTTCAGTCCTTTTCCCTCGTTGACCTCTTTCATGTAGTTGTCGAATCCCCAGCCGTTATTTCTGGTGCAGAACAGTATGAGTATGAAAGAGCCCACAGGCAGGCAGATGTTCGATACATAGAAGTCTTCAAGATCCATGATCGTGTTGCCGGCCCTGAGCGGTTCGAAGGCGCTCCAGATGTTGAAGCCGAGCGCACATGGGACAGAAAGCAGAGCAAGCAGTATGCCGTTGATGATACCGGCTTTTTTCCTCTCCGCGCCTTTGAGGTCAATGGCGAATGACTGAATGTTCTCGAACACTCCGATCATCGTTGAAAGGGAAGCGAAGAAGAGGAACAGGAAGAATATCGTCCCCCAGAGCCTTCCCATTGCCATCCTCCCGAATACGAGGGAAAGTGTCTCAAATATGAGGCCCGGTCCCTGGCCCGGGTCTATGCCGTACGCGAAGCAGGCAGGGAATATTATGAGACCTGCCGTTATGGCTACGAACGTGTCGAGCGCTGTTACTATGACAGCTTCGCCTGTAAGGCTCCTGTCCCTGTCTATGTAGCTGCCGAAGATCTCCATGCCGCCCATTCCTATGGAAAGTGTGAAGAACGCCTGGTTCAGAGCGGCGTACGCGACCGTGAAAAAGCCGTTCTTTTTTATGTGCTCCAGGCTTGGCGTGAGGTAGAATTTCAGGCCTTCTGAAGCACCGTCGAGTGTGAGCGACCTTACCGCTACGACTACCATGAGGACCATGAGGGCCGACATTATTACCTTGGTGACTTTTTCGACGCTGTTCTGCAGGCTGAATGAGCATATCACAGCAGTCAGCGCTACTACTATGAGCATTGCCGATATGAGGATCTTCGGGGATCCCATCATGTCGGAGAACGTCTTTTTTACGAATGCGGTATCAGCGCCGGTGAACCTGCCGGACGCCATGAGGTATGTGTAATACAGGATCCAGCCTGAAATGACGGAATAGAACATCAGGAGGACGTAGTTCCCGGCCATCGCGAACCATCCCGTTATGTGCCATTTTGTCCCTTCCGGCTCGAGTTTCCTGTAAGCCGGGAGAATGCTCCTCTTGCTCGCTCTGCCGACGGAATATTCCATCGTGAGGATCGGTATACCGAGTATCACAAGAAAAACAAGATATATGAGTACGAAGAGTCCGCCGCCGTACTGGCCGGTTATGTAAGGGAATCTCCAGACGTTTCCCAGACCGATCGCGCAGCCTGCGGACAAGAGTATGAATCCCATGCGGGACCCGAGTTTTTCGCGTTCGTGCATCAATACACTCCTTAAAGTCAAAAAATATCAAACAAAGGTATTATACTTTAGAAATCCCATGCATACAAGTTTATTAGTTATTGCAACAAAAATCTGAGTGTGTTAAAATATGTAAATATAGAAAAAGGTAATTTTATGAAGTTCTTACTGACGGCGGTCAACGCAAAATACATACACCCGAATCCGGCTCTATACCTGCTTAAAAAGTGCGCAGAGAGAGAAGGGACAGCTGATATCCGTATCAGAGAGTTTACGATAAACGAGTATCCCGAAGAGATCCTGGGCGAGATCTACAGGGAAGATCCTGATTTTATCGGGATATCCTGCTACATCTGGAACTGGAAGACCGTTAAGTGGATCGTCAGTGAGATCGACAAGGTGATGCCGGACGTATCTGTCTGGCTGGGAGGACCGGAAGTTTCATATAACGCGGAGGATGTCCTTGCTGTTTTTGACGGCGTCGATGGAGTCTTCACAGGAGAGGGCGAAATATCGTTCAGTGAGTTCGTTTCACTTGCTGAAAAAAACGGCAGGTCATTTTTTAGTGACAAAAACCTTCTGGAAAAAGTTCCCGGGATAGTCTATAGAGACGGCAGCGGCGGGTACGTACATACACCAGAGCGCCGCCCGGAGGACCTTGACGAGCTGCCTTTTATCTATGACGATCTTGCTGAGTTCAGCAACAGGATCGTGTATTACGAGACAAGCCGCGGATGCCCATACCGCTGCGCATACTGCGTTTCGTCGATTGAAAATGGAATAAGGCTAAGGAGCCTCGGGCTCGTGGAGAAAGAACTTCAGTTTTTCCTCGACAGC
>JBJETC010000030.1:0-4449 GCA_051883115.1 Anaerovoracaceae bacterium | reverse complement strand
GGTTCATGACGTCGAATCCTAAAGATCTCTCGGATGAACTGATAGAGACGATAGCTTCATGCGATAAGGTATGCGATAACATCCATCTCCCGATGCAGTCGGGGAGCGACAGGATATTGAAAAAAATGAACAGGCACTATACGTTCGATTCATATCTGGCGCTCGTGGAGCGGCTCAGGGCCGCAGTGCCTGACATAACACTTTCGACAGATATAATCGTCGGATTCCCGGGCGAGACGGAGGAGGATTTCCAGAGGACGCTCGACCTCGTAGAGGCCGTGAGATACGATTCGGCGTTCACATTCCTCTATTCCATAAGACAGGGGACGCCGGCGGCGGAATATCCGGATCAGATACCTGAGGATGTGAAACACGAGAGATTCAACAGGCTCGTCGAGCTTGTAGATTCTATAAGCGCTGAGAAAAACAAGGCGTACGAAGGCAGGATAGAGAGGGTCCTGGTAGAGGGGACGAGCAAGCGCGATCCTTCAGCTGTGAGTGGGCGCACTGAAGGCTTCAAGCTCGTAAACTTCAGGACTGACAGGGATCTCACCGGAAAGTTCGCTGATGTAAGGATAACTAAAGGCAAGACGTTCAGTCTGGAAGGAGAACTGATATGAAAAATCTGGGACTGATACACATTTACTACGGGAGCGGCAAAGGCAAGACGACATGCGCTACAGGCCTTGCTGTCAGGGCTGCGGGAGACGGATTCAAGGTCATGTTCGCGCAGTTCATGAAGACAGGCAGGAGCAGTGAGCTCCGTGTCCTTGAAACGCTGCCGGGCGTTGATATAATAGAGACACCGAGGATGCAGAAATTCTCGTTCGAGATGACCGATGAAGAGTGCGCTGAGATGAAAAGCCGCAACGATGCCACGCTTGACCGCATCTCGAAACAAATCCATAATACTGAGTGCGACATGCTCGTTCTGGATGAAAGCCTCAACGCTGTCCACAGGAGCATGCTCGACAGGGATAAACTCATGGATCTGCTGAAAAACAAGCCTGAGCATCTCGAAGTCGTGCTTACGGGCAAGGACCCGGAGCCTGATTTCATAGAGGCCGCGGACTATGTTTCAGAGATCCGCAAGGTAAAACATCCTTTTGACAGGGGGATCCGTGCCAGGAAGGGAATAGAATTCTGATCACTACTAAGGAGGTACATCATGGACTTTAAGGACAAATTTCAGGATCTTGCAAAAGCTGCAGGGAAAGCTGCCGGAGACGCTGCGAAGGTAGCCGGCGACAAGGCAGGAGACGCCATAGAGATCGGTAAACTCAAGGCAAAGATCGCTTCTGAAAAGAAGACTATCGATCAGGCGATCACATCGATCGGTTCATATTATTATGATGTCCACAAGAAGGGCGGAGATCTTGACGCTGACGTCGAGGAATTCGCAAAGAAGATAGATGAAGCTCAGAAGCGCATAGACGTTCTGAACAAGCAGATAGAAGTAGTAAAGCAGCCTGCCGGCGATCCTGCAGACGCAGCTTCCGGCAGCGACGCGCCTGATACGGAAAAAGCGGCTGAGGGCGACGGGGACAAGCCTGAAGTCATAGAATATTCTGCAGGCGATGAGGAGTAAATATTGAATAACAAAAACAGAAACATAGCTCTTTTCGCGGTACTTTTAGTCGCGATGTTCCTCGTGAACATGATCGGAGTGGATCACAGGAATATCGGCGACTGGCTCATGCAGGAGCTGCTGATGCTGCCTGGCATAGTGATAGGCATTTCGTTTCACGAATTCGGTCACGCGGCAGTGTCATACAAGCTCGGAGACCCGACGCCGAAGATGCAGGGGAGGCTCACGATAAATCCGGCTGCCCATATAGACATACTTGGACTTTTATGCCTCATTTTCGCGGGATTCGGCTGGGGCGTCCCTGTACAGATAGATCCGAGGTATTACAAACACAGGAGAAGAGACGAGTTCCTCGTGGCGATAGCGGGCGTGGTCATGAACCTCATTATCGCGGCTGTATTTACCGCTGTGATGAAGGCTGTCGTCGTTTTCTGGCCGGGATACGCATCGTCGGCTGTAGGGAGATCACTCGTGCAGATCGTCTACTACACGATCATGATCAACGTCATGCTCATGATATTCAACCTGCTACCGGTGCCGCCTCTTGACGGATTCAACATCGTGACGCAGATCTTCAACCTGAGGAAATACGACTGGTACTGGAAATTCTATCAGTACGGATGGTATATCCTTTTGTTCCTGATAATATTCGATGTGACTGATATCGTCCTGACACCTGCGATCTCAGCGGTTCAGAACTTCATTATCTATCACGTCGTATTTTGATCACTCGTCGTAAAGAGGTGCCGGTTTTATGAATAAAAGGATCAAAGCGCTGCTCGCTGTCGTCATGGCAGCTGTCATGGCATTCGCAGCAACGTCATGCTCGCTTGGGAAATCTGACGAGCAGCAGGCGGGCGAGGCTGTGGAGAACATGCTGAGCATGCTGAAGCAGTATAAGCTCGACAAGCTTGAAGATTATGTAGTCGACTGGTCTGATGATGATATCGATATCAGTTCCGGGACAGGGATACAGAAAAGCGTCGCGGACAAGATGATGAAAGCTGTTTTCAGGAATCTCGACTATGAAGTCACTGATATCGATAAGAAAAACAGCAAGACGATCTATGTTACTGCGAAAGTAAAGAACGTGATCATGGGTCCCGTGCTGAAGAACTGGATAACGTATCTCGGTTCGCTCAGCCTGGAACACAGTGATTACAACCAGACAAGACTCATGAAGGAAGGCGTTGACAACTTCGTCAGACTCATAGATCAGGCGGCCGATGACAGCTCTTTCACCGAGAAATCAGTGAAATTCAAGGTCGTGAAGAGCGGCCGCAAATGGAAGGTAGGAGAGCTGTCGCATGACGACATAGACGCGATCATGGGCGGGTTCCTCAGTTTTTCGGAAGTGAACTGAGTGAGCTCGCTGAGGACTGTGTTTTTTCAGAAGGGAATTGGATGAAATACGAAGAACATTACAGTGTGACAAGTCACGACATTGATATCAACAACAACATGAGGCCGTCTCTCATGGTGAGATACATGGAAGAGACAGCCGATCACCAGCTGCGCGACAGGAAGCCTACGTACAGGGAACTTTTTGCCGCCGGCCAGTCATTTATCGTGATAAGGTTCTCTGCGAAGGTGCATGAGCAGATCCACGAATACGACGATATAACGGGGAAGACGTGGGTGACGGACCCGAAGGGCGCGACGATCATCAGGTATTTTTCACTTGAAAAAGAGGGCCGGACGATGATAGACGCCTACAGCGAATGGGCACTCGTGGACTTCAGGAACGGCGGCTTCGTGAAGCCGGGCGACGTCGATTTTTCAAATTATGATGCTGACGAACCGACGGAGATAGCTTTGCCGAGGCGTTTTACCCTGAAGAAAAAAGACGGGTACGAGCTTGTCGGCACACACAGGGTCGTCTACAGTGAAGTCGACATGAACGTGCATATGAACAACACCGTTTACTTCGACATGCTGTGGAACTACATCCCGGAGATCTATCACAAGGAAGTCACGTCGCTGAACATAAGGTTCAGGAAGGAAGCTTCGCTCGGCTCTGACATAGACATTTACATGAAAAAGCTCGACACGGAGGCTGCTCACGATGAGGACGCGGAGGAAGTCTGGGGCTTCATAACGGAGACAGGCGGAAAAATGAATTCCGAGATCATGTTCGGCGTCAGGAAGGCTGAAAAGCTCGGCATGCATCGATAGAGAAAAACTTGGGAGAGGTAGCAATGAGAATCAGGACTGTGAAGAAAGCGGGCGCGGCGGTGCTGGCACTTGTTTTCGCGATGACATCGATGGCTGTGCCTTCTTTTGCTGCGAGATCATATACGGGATCTGCGGTGCATAAGGAGTCCGTTGACAGCAGGAGCGTGAGCGGGTTCGCGTCATATTTCACGGATACGAACGGAAAAACGCAGACGGCGGAGCTGTCTTCGGTGTGCTTCTCTTTCACGGGCGGCATGCAGGACAACACGTATAATTACGCGAGAGCCGCATCGTTTGCCGAGGACATGGGGAGAAAATACCCAAGGTTCTTCATGACAGACACAGGAGGCTTTTCACAGTCGACGGCGTACAAGCTCATAAATTCGAGCGGTGCGGCGCTCCGGACGCTTGGCGCATCGGGCTACGACTTCGCATTCCCGGGAAGCGATGATCTCGCGGGCGGACAGTCGCGTCTGGCGTCGATGATAAGCGGCGCTGCTTCGTCGGGTGATGTTGTCCCGCGCGTGGGCGCTCTGAATGTGAAGACGGGCAGCAGGCTCGAAAGCGCTTACAGTTCCTACGGCGTGAATGACTATATCAAGATCGACAAGTACAATGCCGATGCTGCGGTATTCAAGGTCATCGGAAAGGATGCGCTTGATGCGAAGGGCAGAGGCAGCGAATAC
>JBJETC010000029.1:0-4450 GCA_051883115.1 Anaerovoracaceae bacterium | reverse complement strand
TTATTTTTGATTTTTTCAAGATAATCTTTTTTCATATATGATCCCTTCCGGAAGTCAGATCTTCATGATGATAAAACCAACTACAGCGCATATAAGCGCGAAGCCGTAGAACATCCTTACGACATTCGGCTCTTTCATGCCGCCGAGCTCAAAGTGGTGATGTATCGGCGCCATGCGGAAGACTCTCTTTCCTCTCGTCTTGAACGAAACGACCTGGATTATTACGGAAAGCGCTTCGAGCACATAGACGAATCCCGCGAACGGTATGAGGAACTCAGCCTTCATCATGACGACAGCGCCCGTGAGCGCCGCGCCGAGAGCCATCGACCCTGTATCTCCCATGAATATCTTTGCCGGATATCTGTTGAACACGAGGAATCCCGCGCATGCGCCTGCAAGTATCAGGCAGAATATCAGGCTGTCTGACGACAGGAAGAATAAAGCCGCTATCGCGAAAAACAGCGACGTTATCATCGTGACACCGGCGCAGAGCCCGTCCAGTCCGTCCGTCAGGTTCACGCTGTTAGCCATGGCTACTATGACAAAAGCCACGAACGGCACATAGAACGCTCCGAAGTCAACATCCCTGTTTATGAAAGGCACCCAGACCATCGTCCCGGCGTCAGTGAATTTCATTACATAGACAGCGAGGAGCACTGCGAAAAGGATCTGCAGGACGAGTTTCTGCCATGCCCTGAGCCCGAGGTTGTGCTTTTTCGCCACTTTGATAAAGTCATCGAGGAAACCGATGAGGCCGAAGAGGAGTCCGAACACTACCATCACGGCGATGTGAGCCGGATGGCCGCCTACGAGAGGGGCGAAAAGCGAAACGACTATGACAGCGCCGTAAATGGCGATGCCGCCCATCGTCGGCGTTCCCTGTTTCGAGAGGTGCGACTTCGGGCCCTCTTCACGGATATACTGACCAAACTGTTTCTTTTTCAGCACCGGTATCTCCGCAGCCGTGAATCCGGCTGACGCAGCCATCGCCGCCGCAAAGAACAGCACCAATTCCAATATTGCCTTCATATTCTCCTACCTCCAGTGTCTCTTTACGATCTCATCTGCGACAGCCTCAAGGCCCGTCGCGTTCGAGCCCTTAATGAGCACTGTGTCTCCCGGTAAAAACATCCTGTCCGAATCTGCGAGCAGCTCGTCGTTGTTACGGTACCAGCTCGCGAGGAGCATGCCGTTTTCTCTTGCTGCGTCTATCATAGGAAGTGTCTTCTCTCCTACGCCTATGAGCATGTCGACGCCGGCCTCTGCAGCATATCTTCCGACTTCCCTGTGCGCCTTCTCAGTCTCTGAACCGAGTTCATTCATCCCGCCGAGCACAGCGACGCGGCGTTTTCCTTCCGTATGCATCAGAGTGTTTATAGCTGACTCCATCGATGCCGGAGCCGCGTTGTACGTGTCATCTATGATGCGCATCCTGCCGGCACGTCGAAGCTTGAGCCTGTTGCCCGTGAGCTGGAGGTTCCTGAGACCTGCCGCGACTTCGTCGAGCGTGAGTCCCATCTCCATGCACGCAGCCGCTGCAAGCGCCGCGTTCACATCGTTATGCGCTCCCGGCACTTTCATGTCTATCCTGCGGCTGCCTTCAGGCGTGTCGAGCATGAATGAAAAGCCGTCCATGCCTCTGTCTTCAAGTCCGCTCACGGCGTAATCCATATCGCCGTCTTCAGCCTTGCCGCACGTCACTACTTTATAGCTGCCGTCGATCTTATCCCTCTTGAGGAGGTCACATGAAGCGTTGATCACGAGAGTATTGTCCGCGCCCATGTAGTCTGCGACTTCCATCTTTGCTTTCATGATGTTCTCGCGCGTCTTGAGGTTTTCTATGTGCGAGATGCCGATATTCGTTATTACGGCCGTGTCAGGCCTTATTATATCCGAAAGCCTGTGGATCTGGCCGAAGTTGTCCATACCTTCCTCGAACACAGCCATTTCATAGCTGCTGTCGAGTGAAAATATCGTGAGCGGGACTCCGACCTGGTTGTTGTAGTTTTTCTGCGGTCTTCCCGTCTTGAACCTCTCGCTGCAGATATAGTAGATCATGTCGCGGGTCGTCGTTTTTCCAACGCTTCCAGTGACACTTATCTTTTTCACGTCTATTTTTCTCAGGTAGTATTTTGCGAGGTCCTGCATGGCCGTAAGAGTGTCAGGCACCATAACGGCTGTAACGCCCGGCAGTCCGCCTGCCGCGCTCTCCTCTGACACGAGGACCGCGGAAGCTCCGTTCTCTGCCGCCTGCGGCAGGAACTTGTGCGCGTCGAATCTTTCACCGATCAGAGGGATGAAAAGATCGCCCGGCTGAACTTCTCTCGAATCCGTCGTCACTCTTGATATAACGGTGTCCTCGCTGCCGGCGAGCAGTTTCCCGCCCGTAGCGTAGAGGACTTCCTTTACGATCATTTTGTCCATAACTTGACCCCTTGTCTCTATCTGTTCTTTCGTCTATTACTTTATATATTTTTCCCGCGGGGCTATTCCGCATAAATGTAAACTGTATCGCCCTTCGATATCTTTTCGCCTGAAGCAGGATACTGGTCAACGACCTTGAAATCCTTAGAGGCGTATTTCTTCGGCACTACCTTGTACTTGAGGCCCCGAGCCGTTATCGCACTCTTTGCGGCCGAAGCCTTCATGCCCTTTACGCGCGGCACCTTTACGACATCATCGCTCGATGTGCTGTGCTTGTCAACATTCAGATAAGGCAGCGCTTTCTTGAGGAACGACTTTACTATAGGCCCTGAAGCAACGCCTCCGTACATGCTGTTCTTAGGAGAATCCGATATGCAAAGCACTGCTATCTTCGGGTCGTCCATCGGAGCCATGCCGAGGAACGAAGCATACGTCTGCTTCGTGTACTTTCCGTTCTTTGCCTTGTAGGCAGTTCCTGTCTTTCCGCCTATGGAATATCCGTCTATCTTTGCCGCGGATCCGCCGCCCTTTTCTACTACGTAGCGCATGATGGTGCACATCTCGCTGGCTGTCTTTTCCGACATTACCTGACGGACTTCCTGCGTCTTATATGTCTTTATGGTCTTGCCGTTAGAATCCGTGAGTTTCTTCACGATCCTCGGCTTCATGAGGACACCGTCATTTCCTATGGAACATGCTGCCGTGAGCATCTGGATCGGCGTGAGCGCGATGCCCTGTCCGAATGACATCGTGGCGAGGTCTACTGCCGATATGCTGTCCTTGTCCTTTATCATGGCTGACTGCTCACCCGGAAGATCGACATTCGTCTTCTGCGTTATGCCGAAAAGATCGAGGTAATCATAATACTTATCTTTGCCGAGCCTTGCGACAAGCTGCATCTGGACCGGGTTGCAGGAATTTCCAACGCCCGATTTCAGCGTCTCCTGACCGTGCCCGCTCTTGAGCGCGCAGTAGATCCTGACTCCGTTGACTGTATAATAGCCCTTGCAGACGAACTTCTCGTTCATGTGCGTTACGCCTTCCTCGAGGCATGCCGAAGTGTTTATGAGCTTGAAGCATGATCCCGGCTCGTACAGGTCGCTGACGATCGGGTTTCGCCACATCTCGCTCAGGTACTCCGTCTGCTTTTCGGTCGACATTTTGCTGAACTTTTCCTTATCCGCCTTGTTGTACGGTTCATTAGGATTATTGCAGTTAAACGTCGGGTTCGTTACCATCGCGAGGATATCGCCTGTTTTCGGGTCCATCGCTATGAACATGATCCTCTCGGACTTTGTTTTCTTCATGCCTGCCTTGACTGCAGTCTCGGCATAATGCTGAAGCACTTCGTCGATGGTGAGTACGGCATTGTAGCCGTCTCTGGCCTTGTAGTACTGCTTGTTGCCGTATGAAAGCGAGTTCCCGAGTATATCTGTATCCTGGAGCCATCTGCCCGAGATACCGCTCAGGTATCCGTCGAACTGACCTTCTATCCCTGTCCTTCCGCGGTTCTCGCTGTCGACTGTCCCGAGAAGGTTCGCACACATCGAACCCATCGGGTAGTAGCGCTTCGTCGTGTTCGTGAACTCGAGCCCTGTGATGTCGAGTTTCCTGATATTGTCTCTCGTGTTCTTGTCAACGAATGATGATATCTTGACCGCTGTGTTTTTCGACTTGAAATAGCCAAGGATGGTATTTTTTTTCTTATCGAGAAGATCCGCGAGCTCCTGGGCGATCGTATCGCGCTTGCTCTCATCGTAGGATTCTCTTATCTGCTCCGGGCGGATCCAGACTTCGAAACCGTCTATGTTCGTCGCAAGCTGTTTGCCTGTGCTGTCGTAGATAGCTCCGCGCTTCGCTTTTACCTGGATGTCGCTCAGCTGCTGGTTCACTGCCTTGTCACTCAGTTCGTCTCCCTTCACGATCTGGATCCAGGCAAGACGCAGTATAAGCGCCAGCAGTATCAAAAGGAACAGGAAAAACCCAACATTGATCCTCTGTCTGCTTGTAAGTTTCAATTTCCCAC
>JBJETC010000028.1:0-4489 GCA_051883115.1 Anaerovoracaceae bacterium | reverse complement strand
GTGCTCGCTGCGTTTCAGCGTTTAGAGACAGGGGAAATCACCATACAGGATATGGTAAAAACAGCTGTAAGGCCGTGCTCGCAGGCCCGTCAGAGCCCTCGTGAAGGCAAAAGACGAATGCGGTGAGCACAAGTAAATTCAACCTATTCAGCGTTTGTCAATTTTATGACTTTTACTTTAAATAATGTGTAAATACAATTGACCTTGCGAGCACGATGTGATAAGATATGGGAAGTGATGATAAGAGTGAATAATCAGTTCATTATGACTGATAATAAAAATTGAAAATGACTGCCCGGCGTAGGGCAGTACCAATGGAGAAAGACAGATATGAGTGTATTCAAGGGTGCTAGAGGCATCTACATGGGTGCTGACGAATTAGACCAGTTATTTGACGGAAAAGAAAGAATCTTCATCGTATGCGATCCATTTATCATGGAGAGCGGCATGGACAAGTATCTTACCGAGAAACTTGCTCAGATGGGAAAAGATTACACGGTCTACTCCAAAGTAGAGGCAGACCCGAGCATCGACCTCGTAGTTGAGGCGATCGAGGCTCTCAAGGACTACGGCGCTGACTGCATCGTAGCTTTCGGAGGCGGAGCTGCCATAGACGAGAGCAAGGCAATGAAGTACTTTGCTGAACAGCAGGGTATCATTAAAGACTGCACATTCGTCGTTATCCCGACAACAAGCGGAACAGGTTCTGAAGTAACTGATTTCGCTGTTATTACTGATGCTGACAGAGCCGTAAAGTGTGCGCTGATCCGTCCGGAGATCGTACCGGATGCAGCTATCCTTGACGCTGAGCTCACGAAATCCGTTCCGCCTGCGATCACAGCAGCTACAGGAATGGATGCTCTCACTCATTCAATTGAAGCTATCGTAGCTAAGAACGCTACTGACTTTTCTGACGCAAGCGCAGAGAAGGCTATAAAACTTATCAGAAGTTATCTTCTTAAATGTTACAGACATCCTTCGGACCTCTATGCGAGACAGAGGATGCACAACGCCGCAACAATGGCCGGCGTTGCGTTTACAAACGCAGGACTTGGACTTGTACACAGTATGGCCCACGCGATAGGGGCTCATTTCCATACACCGCATGGGAAGGCATGCGCAGTTATGCTTCCTCATGTAATAGAATTTAATGCCGGACTTGATGAAAATGAAACTCAGCCTTGCTGCAAGGATTACGCAAGAATAGCAAGACTGATAAAGGTCGATAAGGGAACAGTAAGACAGAGCGCATACATGCTTGTCCGCACGCTTATGCACTTCAACACAGAACTTGGCATTCCAAATACGATAAGTGATCTTGGAATTTCCAAGGAGGATTTCAGAGCTGCTCTCGACGATATGGTTGATTCAGCATTTGCAGACAAATGCCTTCCGACTAACCCAAGAGAGGTTACTAAAGACCAGATCAGGAACCTGTACATTAAGGCATACTACGGTACTCAGAACAAAACTATTCTTTAAGCAGGCTGTCTGCTCTGACAGTAATCAAAGGTCGTAAATCATGCAGGAGAACGGGAAAGAACGTATCATACAGGAATTCGTCCCTGGACGTCAGATAACACTGGCGCATGTAATAGCGAATCCTGTACCGGATCTGTACGAAAAACTTGGAATATATGACGTAAGCGGAGCGCTCGGGATATTCACGATAACACCGAGTGAAGCTGCTATCATAGCCGGGGACGCTGCAAGCAAGACTGGACAGGTCCAGATAGGCTTCGTTGACAGGTTCAACGGTTCGCTCCTCGTTTACGGCGATGTGGCCGGAGTAAAGGCTGCGATGAAGGGTGTAATGCAGCTCCTGTGCGACAGGATGCATTTTACACCGACAGAGATCACGGAAAGTTAATTTGAATTTTTAGTTCAGGGATTCGTTATGGCAGTATTTCACGACAAGGAAAGAGTAATACAGGAATTCGTTCCTGGCAGACAGGTGACTCTGGCACACGTCATAGCAAACCCTGTAGATGAATTATATAAAAAACTCGGGATTTTTGATGTAAACGGGGCGCTCGGGATATTCACACTGACGCCGAGCGAATCCGCGATCATAGCGGCGGATGTGGCCAGCAAGGCTGCAAACGTGCACATAGGATTTGTTGACAGGTTCAGCGGATCGCTTCTCATATACGGCGATGTAGCTGACGTCAAGGCAGCTGTGAAGGCTGTCCTCAATATACTTTGCGATCAGATGCACTACACACCGGCGGAGGTGACAGGCAGCTGATGCAGAGAGTGATATTCATAGGAAACATAGGGTGCGGGAAGACCACTCTGAGCCAGGTCATTCACGGGAAACCGATAGAATACGAAAAGACACAGATGGTCACGACAAGAGGCGATGATATCGTCGACACGCCGGGTGAATACCTCGAAGAAGGATACATGAAAGGCGTTCTCAACGTGACGGCGGCAGAGGCAAGGGTCATAGCGCTGGTGCAGTCGGCACCTGAGCCGAGATTCAAGTTTTCGCCGGGATACGGCGGATCATTTGCCAAGGACGTAATCGGAGTGATAACGAAGATAGACGCCGCGACTCCCGACCAGATAGATAAAGCTGAAAAGATGCTGAAACTGGCTGGAGCGAGAAGGATATTCAAAGTGAGCGCGTACACCGGCGAAGGAGTACAGGAACTCGTTGATTATCTGACACCTGATTCGGAAAAGAATGAAAAATAGTTTTCATAAAATATAGTCAGTTACAGTTAGGAGAAATCATGCAGTACAAGATCAACAGTGTCGGCATTGATATAGGTACTTCCACAACTCAGTTGATTTTCAGTAAACTGACAATTGAGAATATGGCAAGTATGTATGCTGTGCCAAGGATCAAGATCATCGAGACTAATGTCTTTTACAAGAGCGATATCTACTTTACCCCGCTCATGCCGAACGGTCTTGATATCGACGCGAACAAAGTAAAAGATATCGTGATGGGCGAATACAAAAAGGCGAAGGTCGACCCTAAGGACCTCCAGACGGGAGCTGTCATCATCACAGGTGAGAGTGCCAGGAAGGAAAACGCCAATGAAGTACTCGAAGCACTGAGCGATATGGCCGGAGATTTCGTAGTAGCGACGGCAGGTCCTGATCTTGAGTCGGTACTCGCAGCAAGAGGAGCGGGAACAGACGTCAAATCCGAAGAAGAGATCAAGACGATCGTCAACCTCGATATCGGAGGCGGAACAAGTAACCTGGCCGCATTCCATTCAGGAAACCTTATCGGGACATCCTGCCTGGACATAGGCGGAAGGCTCATCAAAGTTGAAAACGGCAAAATCACATATATATACACGAAGACAGAAAAGCTTGCGAAAGAGCACGGTCTGGAGATGCATGTCGGAGACAGAGCTGATGAGACAAAGATCCACAAGCTCACAGATATCATGGCTAAGCAGCTCGCAATGGCTGTAGGCCTCATACCTGCTGATTCCGATCATGCCGGTCTCTACACCAACGAAGGAAAGAAGATGCAGCTCAAGGTACCTGTTGATGGCGTGACTTTCTCCGGAGGAGTAGCCGATGTCATTTACAACCCTGTAGCCGGAGATCCTTACAGGTACGGAGACATAGGTCCTATACTCGCTGACTCCATCAGGAACTGCCAGGACTTCAAGTCTGTAGAGGTTTATGATGTAGAAGAGACTATAAGAGCTACAGTAGTCGGTGCCGGAAGTCATGCTACAAACGTAAGCGGAAGTACGATTCGTTACGATGAGGGAACACTTCCTATCAAGAACATCCCGGTTGTAAAGATGCTCGAGGAAGATGAGAACGATCTCTCAAGGTTCCCGGAAGTCCTCGCCGATAAGATCGACGTATTTGAGAACGGCGGGACAGATGAAGTTGTTGCTATTGGCCTGAGGGGCTATAAATATAAGCATTTTGATGACATCCAGGATCTTGCTGATGCCATCATTGCAAGCCTGGGGAGGTATAACAACCCTGATATCCCTCTGGTCGTAGTTATAGAAAACGATATTGCCAAAGCTCTTGGAAATGCGTTAAAATTACGTATGGATAAGAGAAGAAAGCTTATCTGCATCGATAGTATCTTTGCTAGAGACGGGGATTACATCGACATTGGAGAACCGGTTGCCAATGGAACTGTTCTTCCTGTCATAACAAAGACATTAATATTCAATCACTAAAAGAATGAAAGCAAGAGGTGAGAAAAGTGATCCTAAAAACAAAGTTGCGTGGTCATGAGTACGAATTCAAAGACGTATGTGAAGTAATGGCCAAAGCAAACGAGGAAAAATCCGGTGATAAGCTCGCCGGAATCGCTGCCGAAGATGCTCAGGAAAGAGTAGCTGCTAAGTGGGTACTTGCAAACCTTACTCTGAATGACGTCAGAAATTATCCTGCTGTTCCTTACGAGGACGATGATGTTACAAGAATCATCCAGGATGATGTTAACGAGTCTATATTCAACGACTTCAAGAACATGACAGTTGCTGAATTCAGA
>JBJETC010000027.1:0-4503 GCA_051883115.1 Anaerovoracaceae bacterium | reverse complement strand
AAAAGAAAGGCAGGCAATCAAGGACGTCTACGACGAACTCAAGGGTCTGATCGACGACTTCAACGCCAAGTCAGACGCGCGGGACGAAGCTGAGCGCAGGAATAAGGAAGGCGTACCAGAGAGCATGACAGATAAGGTAGACGAAGATCTTAAGCAGGCAGATGCATACTCCGCGAAAGCCGAGCAGTACGGGAAAATAGCTGATGAATACAAAAAAAAGCTCGAAAAAGCGGAAATAAAGCTTGAATATGAAAATAAAATTTGGAATAAAAAGAAATATAACGCTCAGGAAAAGCTTGCTTCAGCACAGAAAAAATACGAATCTCTAGGAGTTTCATTCATGAACAGTCACGCTGAGGACGGGACAAGATCAGACGATGTGAAGAGAGTCCTCGCGTCCGACATGACAGAAGCCGGCTCCAACACTGTATCAGGACTCTTAAATGCCGGCCAGCTCGACAGATACGTAAACAGCGCGTATTCAATCACTAACATCAGGAAGTCGCTCGACCTCCTCGACGAGTGCAACGAGCTCCGCGCTAAACACGGCGCGTCTCCGCTCAAATTCAACTACTCGCTGATGGCATTTGCCGTTTACAGCAACGCCGTCGGCAAATACACACATGCCCACACGCTCTTCAATGACAGCGCGGTGTGCGAGATCACAAGCTGCGGAGCGGAAAACCTCGCCTGGGGATATGATGATCCTTACGACGGATGGTATTACGAGGAGAAAAAGCTCGCTGACCAGGGTGTGACTGAGTACAAGAGGATAGGCCACTACCTGAACACGATAAACACGAGCATGAAGAGCGCGGCTATTGCATACTCATCAGACGGAAGAGCCGCGGAGTGGAGTGGTTCCCGCTCAGAAGGCGACGCTTCGATCTCAGAGGTCAGGAGCGCTCTCAGCGATTACACTGCAAAATACGAAAAAGCCCTGAACGACGCCAGGTCCGAAGCCAAGGCGGCCGAAGCAAAACCCGACGCCGTATCCGAAGCCGAAAACGAAGTGAAAAATCTCAGGGAGAAATTCGATGAATACACCGGATATCAGAATGAGATGGAGGACAAATACTCAAGGGCATATAAGAAATACATGAAAGATAAGCAGGACGCCGCCGATTACAGCATGAAGCTGATGGATGACCTCCAGAAGGCCGATGAGGAATTCGCCGAAGCGCAGGAAAAAGTGAACAACTGGACACATGAGTACGGCGACGATCTTGACGCGATCTCATCGAGGATCAGCGAAAAAGATGAGGCTATCTCGAACTGCAAGTCCGAGATCTCATACGAAAAACACTATCTCGAAGCCATCGGTGAGGAGATCGACATCTGCAGGGCTGCAATCGAAAAAGGAAAAGATAAGGATAAGGATAAGGATAAAAATAAAGACAAAAGCAAAGATAATGGATCCGATACAGCTGACGGCGGCCATGATGACAGTTATACAGATGATGACAGCGTGATCGAGATCGATGACGACGAGATCTACGTTGGACGTGTCGTGATATCATCCGTCAGGAAATACAGAGCGCACGGCAGATACCGCAAGGTAAGGATCTCCTGGAAAAAGGCTTCGAATGCCGGGACCTACATCGTTTACATGAGCACTTCAAAATACGGAAGATACAGAAAAGCAGGAACGACGAAGAAGCTCAGCAAGACCATCCGCGCCCGCAGGCACAGGACCATATACGTCAAGGTCCGCGCGGCAAACGGCAGCATCAAGGGCCGCAGCTCCAAAGCAAAGTGCATCAGGCTGTAAAGCCCGCACATCCCGCGTATCATACTGACTTTTTATTCCTGCGGCTGATAAAATATCACACTATCCTATGATCCCGAGATCCCGAAGGCTTCCGGCCTCCGGGATCTCTTTATATCCTCATCAGGCTGTGATTGGTAGTAAAATAAATGATATACCAATAAAGACGATAACTGCGGCGAGGAAAAAATCATGACAAAAAAAGAAAAAATCAGGCTTTTCATAGCCATCCGCTTTTCGGAAAAAACCATTAACGACCTGAAAGACGTCATGGACGACATGAGACGCCTCGGTGTCACCGGGAATTTCACATCCCCGGGCAATATCCACCTCACACTTGCCTTCATCGGCGAAACAGACCTTGAAGATCAGATAGAGGACGCGCTTTCATCCGTGCCTGTGCCTGATATCCGCGTCTCGTTCGACAGGATCGGACACTTCGGGAATCTGCTGTGGATCGGTATAAGCAGGGACCCGGCGCTCGATTCCTATGTGAAAGCTGTCCGCGAAGCCCTCGATGACCGCGCGGTCCCATTCGACCACAAGGCCTTCAAGCCGCATATCACCCTTGTTCGAAAAGCACGCTTCCCAGGTGACCTCAAGCCTCACATCCCGTCCGGCAGCAAACCCGCGCGGACCGTATCACTCATGCGCTCCGACCGCGTGAACGGAAAGATAAAATACACATCTGTCGCGGATTACAGATAAAAAAAGATCCCTGCAGCATTTCTACTACATGGATCTTATAAAATCCTGATCTTATGCATTTTTCTAATCGATGTTGAATGAAAGGGTGCCTTTTTCTGCATCCAGACTAGCGGACATTTTTCTCGAACTTTTTATGAACAGTTCCTCAAACACATCCGCAGGTACGAATACATCCCCGTCTTTCACGACCGGCACCGCACCTAATGCTTCAGCAGCTGTAAGACCTCCGGCTCCGACATGTATATACCGGTATTTGTCCTGACCGCTGTATATCAGCGCGTCGGAAGTATCTCCCAGTATCTCCCATCCGTCAGATGTCTCTGTAACGTAGACTTTCAGCTTATCAGCCGTCTCCTTCATCGGGATCATCGCTGTCTCGGACTTCTGTCCGTTCACTGTCGTCTCCAGCGTCCATCCGCGGGTCTTGAGAGTCTCACCGTTGACGCTTATTTCCAGGTCATTCACGAAGCTGAGCGAGATCTTTTTCTTCTGCGCGTTCAGTTTAACTTCCATTTTCTCAGAGCCTCGGTTGTACAGCTCCTTGAAAACGTCCGCCGGAACATAAACGACACCTTTTTTCGTGACCGGCTCTGAACCAAATGAGACAGGATCCGAAATCGCATCTGTTCCGCTCCCTGTAAAACGACATTTGTCCTCATTTTTCCAGATCAGCACGTTCGTGTTTCTCCCGCGCACTTCCCAGCCGTAGACTGTTTTCCTGACCTTTGCGCCAAGCCGGCTGGCTGTGGCCTTTAACGGTACCATAGCTACTGTCTGTTTCTTTTCGCCTTCGATCGTCTTGAAAAACCAGCCTCTGATTTTGAGCGTCTTACCGTTGACACTGACCTTCATGTTGTTTCTGACAAGGTAGACTTTTATAATACCGGTTTTAACATTCTCAGCCGTATCACCGGTCGTTTGCTCATCAGAGGACTGGCTGTTCAAACCGCTTTGAGCGGCACGATCTTCAGACGATATCACGCTTGTCCTGCCTGCGGTCTTCTGCGTCCCGGCGTCTGCCATGACAGGCAGTGCGGCCGCTCCGCTGATGACCGCCGCGGAAGCGATCAATGCTATTGCTTTCCTTACTATGTTTTTCATCATCTCCCCCCTTTTGGCCTCGCATATCGTGATCCATATCCGGGGTCAAAGCATATTTGTGATACAGGTATTTTATTGGCAGCTTAACTTGTATCTTTACTTTAAATACAAATCAGGGTGCAGAATTGCTGCACCCTGATCAAAATTTTTTTATTTTTTTTCGAAAGATTTCCAGCTTGTCTTTCAGCCTACGTATTTCAGGAATTCCGCCTCGCTCATGGACGTCTTTCCTTCTTTATTCTTACCATCCACAGAGACGCCGCTTGTAAATATCACCTTGCCGTCAGTGACTTCGACTACGCCGTTTTTCTCCTCTGTGATGTAGAACTCGTCTGAACTTATCTGGACGAGGAAGAAATACGCTTCATCTCCCGGATCGAGCGAAGGCGCGTTTTCTCCATCATAGAAGACCGTCATTTCCTTAGCAGATATCTCGCCGTAGACTACGCTGATTATCTCCGCTTTGAACGTGTAAAAACCGTCGACGTCCGGGCCTTCCTTGGAGATGACCCTTACCTTGGCGAGCCCGTCGGAATTGTTCTTAAGGCTCATTACCGTCGTGCCCGGCTTTACCTGCTCTTCATCATCAGTGTTCGTATCCTGATCGCTCTTGTTCTGATCAGTATTGTCCGAGCTGTTGTTGCCCTTCTTGTCCGTATTTGAATTTTCTGTCTTCCTGGAACCGTTCCCGCTCTTGCTCACGCCTGAAGAAGATCCGCTGCCGCTTCCCGAGCCTGTACTCTGCGAAACAGACGAACCGCCCGTCTTTGATGACTTGCTGCCCGACTGGCTTCCTGAGTCCTTCGACCCGCTCCGGCTGCCGCTCTGATCTTCGCCTTCGATAAGCGTGACTTCCTTGCTCGGCTTCTCCGAGCCCGGATCTCTTGTATTCCCGGTGAAATACTGATCGTAAACGCCGCGGCCTG
>JBJETC010000026.1:0-4516 GCA_051883115.1 Anaerovoracaceae bacterium | reverse complement strand
AAGTTGCATACGGGAGCGGGAGGTACTGGTGGCCTCAGGTCACGGGATCGGGCAGGTACGTGCTCCTCACGTGGCAGAAGTTCGTCAGCGGGAAAAACTACGCGCGCCTGATGTACGCCGTTTACGATCCATATAACGATACTTTTGTCAGAAAGCCTCGCGTGCTCGACGGCAGCCTGAAGCTAAGATTCTACACGTACAGCAGTGCCGCCATAGGAAAAAACGGCAGCTTTATCGTGTCAGCTTCTGACAGCAAAGGCCGAGGCAGGGCATATGTAATAGATAGATCCGGCAGGATGGTTTCGAGGAAGACAGGCCTTCCGGGCATCATCCGTGAAGCTGTGCCTGCTGTTAAAAGCGGTCATGATGGCTGCACTCTGGCTTACCCTGATCTGAATGGGCATGTGACATTTATTCGGGTCAGCGGCAGGAAGATAAGGAAAATTTATGTGTCCGGGAAAAAATACAGCTGGAATATAAGGGGTACTGCCGGGTTTTTTGATAACAGCGGGAGAGCATGTTTCGCGGTGCTCGGGAAATCGGGGCTCCGGCTCGTAAGATGTCCCGATGTCATCTGAGGATACGGAAATGTGATGGATATCGTGTGGCAAATGGTCTATTATAGAAATAGTTTGATGTGATATTTGATCACCAAATATGATCGGAGGCATATTTTTATGAGTATTGGATCAAGGAAAAACAGGCTGTTTGTTATATTTCTATGCATCGTCATGGTGCTTGTCATGACACCGCTGGCGGGACAGAAGGCGGAAGCGATGAATGGAGTATCGTCGAATATAGAAGTGGACGCTGATACTGATTTTTACGTTGATAAGCAATGGATTTACAAAATTCCATTTTCTGATAGTGTTACGTATAAAATCGAAGGTTCATATTCAACGATACTGAAAGATGCTAACTGCAAGTACAATCTTAATCCATCCGTTGATAATGTTGAAAATTTTACTTGTAGTAATCTAGATGTTTCAAAGGAAGATAAGAATTATGTTTTTTCGTGTGATATAACATTTGATGTGAAATTAGATAAGGAAGGTAATTATTCAAAAACCATCAAGCTTCCGGAGATTGTTAATGAATCATATAAGAAAGATGGAATAAAGGGTAAATACAATATTTATATTACTGAGGAATTAATAGGAAAAGAGAGATATGATAACTTTAAGGATATTTCAGATAATAAACAACATTTGGCGTTAGCAAATTTTCCTTACTCTGAGTTTGATAATAAAATTGAGGTGTATAAAGTATGGAAGTTCGGAGGGGAAAAAAGTAACGAGGTATATTCTAAATTTTATAAAAGTTATTCAACCGATCTGACTTTGTCTGTCAGCAATGATAAAAAGAAAATAGGTGAAGTATCTATAACTGACAATGATATTTTTAATGATTCTTCGTTAAATGAAAAGTTAGATAAGAAGTATCATGGTCTCGTTAATGTAGAAGAAGGTTTTGATAATATAGAAGTTACTAAGGAGCCAGAAGGTGAAAAAGTAATAGTAGGTGATTGTCAAAGTGATAACATTCAGAAAATTATTATTTTCGGTATGACAGGAAATGTTACTGTTGAGGAAGAAAAGAATGACCATTTTAATTCTACTGTTCTGAGTGACTCTACAAAACCTGGTAGTTTTATTATAGTCAACACCCCAGCAGTTAATCTTAAGTATGATGCTAATGGCGGTGAAGGTTCCGTGCCAGCAATAAAGAAAACTTTAGAGTCAGGTGGAACAAAAGTAACAGTAGATGCTAATACGTTCACTCGAGAAGGTTACGACTTCACAGGCTGGAACACCGCGGCTGACGGCACCGGCACAGCTTATAATGTAGGGGACAACATTACACTTTCCGAAGATACCACGCTTTACGCGCAGTGGAAAAAGAAGGAGAGTACTGAACCTGTCCAGCCTGTGACACAGTACTGGCAGATCACATATGATGCTAACGGCGGTCAGGGGGCAACGCAGTCACAGGTTGTTGAGCGCGGCAGTTCAATAAGCGTAAGCCCGTGCGGATTCACAAGAGACGGATATGACTTTACAGGCTGGAATACAAAGGCCGATGGCACAGGCGATACATACATCCCGGTACCTCTCACGGAAGTTAATGCAACGGATAACGGTGACCGCATGGCAAACCTCGCTGCGGCATCAGTCTTCGGAAACACGATCACACCGACATCAGACACTACGCTTTACGCTGTATGGAAAGGGAAAGCAGCAGAAAAACGCACACTGACATACGACGCGAATGGCGGCGATGGCGCCATGGAACCTCAGACTGCAGACAAAGGTTCCGCGGTCACAGTAAAGGACAATGAGTTCACGCGCAAAGGATATGAGTTCACAGGCTGGAACACGGCGTCTGACGGTACAGGAACAGCATATGAAGCCGGTGACAGCGTTACGCTTGATGAGAATGTGACCGTCTACGCACAGTGGAAGAAGACCGGCGGAAGCAGCGATAACAATGGAGATAGCGACAACGGCAAAGACACTGACAGCGGGAAGAAACACACAGATAATAACAGCGGTTCGAATTCCGGAAAGACATCACCGAGGACAGGAGACGGATCAGGTCTTTATCTCTGGACACTGCTTCTCGCAGCGGGAGCAGCAGGGATCTACGCTGTTCGCCGCCGTTCGGGAGCATCGAAATAAATTATGAAATGCGAGCATGCTCGCGGCAGATCAATGCATGAGGCATGATCTCAAAAGGGGAAATATGAAAGGACTTACGATAAGGACAGCTGATCCTGAAAAGGACGCAGATGTGCTCTGCGATATCTATGCGTATTACGTTGAGAATACGGCTATCTCATTCGAATACACGACGCCATCGGTCGAGGAATTCAGATCGAGGATGGAAAAGACGCTCAGGCGCTATCCATATCTTGTCGCGGAAACAGATGGAGAAATTAAGGGATACGCTTACGCAGGACCTTTTGTCGGACGAGAGGCATATAACTGGTCTGCAGAGGCGACCATCTATGTTGACCATAACGACAGGAAACACGGCACAGGCGGGGCCCTTTACAGGAAGCTCGAGGAGTGCCTGACACGCATGGGCATCACGAATGTCTGCGCGTGCATAGGCTGCCCGAGAGGCGACGACCCGAGAGTGACCGACAACAGCATGGAATTCCACGCGCACATGGGGTACAGGCTCGTCGGACGCTTTGACGGATGCGGCAGGAAATTCGGCCGCTGGTACGACATGGTGTGGATGGAAAAAATACTTTCAGACCACAGTGATGACAAGGCTGATGTGACATGGTTCCCGGATCTAGTGGGAGAAGATGAGTAATAGATCTTTTTTCCGGGTAAAGGCAAAGTATATGTTATGCAGTTAACATGGAGGTATGGAATGATAAAGATCTACATCATGAAATCGTGTCCTTACTGCGCGTACATCGTTCCGCAGGTCAGGGCCAGGAGCGATTTCAAGCTCATAGATATCGGCGAAGATATCCGCGACATGAAAACGTTCATAAGACTAAGGGATAACGACCCTGTCTTCGATGAAGTGAAAAAAGAAGGGCGCGTAGGCGTGCCTTGCTTCGTGCGTGAGGACGGGAGCGTGACGCTCAGGCCTGAAGCAGTCGGGCTTAAGTCCGGGGTAATGAAGCCGGGAGCAGCGTGCAGCATTGACGGCACAGGCTGCTGAAAAAGAAGCCCGGGTGGCCCGGGAAGAGATGCCCGGATCATCGGTAAAACTTAATTATCGCAAAAAAAATGAGCATGAGGCCTGGCCTCATGCTCTCATCATTTTAAAATTCCTCGCCTTGCTCTCGATCAGACCTTCGTCTTTAAGTGAACGGAGTGCTCTCATCATTGACGCCCTGTCTATGTGCAGGTATTCTGCGAGTTCGCTCAGCGTGATAGGCAATGTGAATTCATCGCTTTTCTCGACTGAACTCATGTACTTCAGATATGCCATGAGCTTATCTCTTATGGTCGGCTGGAACAGGAGAGAAAGGTGCAGTGACTGTTCCTGAGTCTTCTGGGCTGCCATGATGAACAGGTTGCTTATCATCTGGTTGTGGTGTTCGCAGAGATTCTCGCACGGCGTCGTGAGATGCTTGTAATCGATGAATATGACGGTGCAGTCTTTCGAAGCTGTTACAACGTACTGGCAGTCATCGACAGGCAGTGAGAAAAGCTCGCCGAATACATCATTCGAATTGTAAACGTCCATGAGATATACATCTCCGTTAGCGTCGATCATCTCGAGCTTTGCCTGACCGTCAGCAAGAATCGCTACGTTCTTAGGTTCTGTGCTTTCATACTCAAGGATGACATCATCTTTTGAGTAGGATTTTATCTCCGGCTTGAAACACGGTATGATCTGCTCTATCGAGTCTTTAGATATGTAATCGAAAAATTTCCTTTTTTCCATTTCTAATCTCAACTCCAAAGTTCAGATGCAACAATTTGGTGTTAATTTATATTACTTTTGCGCTGGAATCGGGTGTTTCCAATTCCTTAATCATTATATC
>JBJETC010000025.1:0-4554 GCA_051883115.1 Anaerovoracaceae bacterium | reverse complement strand
AATGAAAAAAACAGTCGGCCGTCTTTTTTCCAAAAAAGACGATGATAACGGCAAGGTCGGGACGCTGACGCCTATCCAGGCGCTTACGACAGCGCTTGCAGGCACGGTCGGCACCGGTAATATCGCCGGTGTTGCGGGAGCGATAGCGCTTGGCGGTCCGGGAGCTATATTCTGGATGTGGATAGCCGCGCTTTTCGGGATGTGCACGAAGTATTCGGAGATCATCCTTGCTGTCCACTACCGCAAGAAGAACACGAAGGGCGATTTTGTCGGCGGTCCTATGTATTATATCCAGAACGGACTTGGCGGCAGATGGAAATGGCTCGCCGTGATTTTCTGCATATTTGCCATGGTTGCCGCACTCGGCACAGGATGCATGACGCAGATAAACACGATCGCGACATCGATCGGCTCTGTGTTCCAGTCCTTTGATCCTTCGATCGATCAGGAAATGCTCCACATGATATATATCATCATAGGCATCGTCGCGTCCATACTGACGATACTCGTCCTGTTCGGCGGACTCCAGAGGATAGGAAACGTAACGGAAAAGCTCGTGCCTGTAATGGCTGTCGTATATATCATTGCAGCGCTCGTAGTCGTGTTCACGCACGCTGACCGCATAGGACCTGTCTTCGGCGAGATATTCAGATGCGCGTTCAAGCCTTCGGCTCTCGGCGGAGGTCTTGCAGGCGTATCTATCCAGGCCGCGATGCGTTCCGGCTTCGGAAGAGGAATCTTCTCAAATGAGGCAGGCCTCGGAACAGCTCCTATCGCTCACGCAGCGGCAGACGTCGAGCATCCTGTAGAACAGGGAATGTACGGCGTATTCGAGGTATTCGCTGATACGATCATCATCTGCACTCTCACAGCGCTCGCGATACTCTGCTCTGGCGTGGCTGAGGCAAATTACGGAAAGCCTGCAGCTGCAGATCTTACGATAAAAGCTTTCTCCACGACATTCGGAAGCAAGTACGCGTCGATCATCATCGCTGTCTGCATCACGCTTTTCGCCTTCTCGACGCTCCTCTCGTGGAGCCTCTACGGCGGGAGATGCATGGAATTCCTGTTCGGCCCTAAGGGACTGCTCGTATATCAGGCGATCTACGTCGTATTCGTTGTAGTAGGCGCGAGGATAAAACTCGACCTAGTCTGGAACCTGGCTGACAGCCTTAACGCGCTCATGGCGATCCCTAACCTGATAGCCGTGCTCGCACTGTCACCTGTCGTGCTCAGGCTGTCGCGCGATTACGCAGAAAAAGAACGAGGCTTCGTGAAGCTCGACGATCATCACGAGCCTGCGGAAAAATAAAACATAAAAAAACGGGAACTTTCGTTCCCGGAGATCCCGGCACCGCCGGGACAGAAGATCCGGCTGCCGCGCGGCAGCCGGTATTTTTTTACACACGCATAAAAGATCTGCTTATCATCACGTCCTGTTTATCAGATAGACCCATCCCGAGCGCGTGAATCTCTTTTTTCTGTAATATGACTGATATGCTATGCCGTACAGCCTCCCGTTGAAAAAGTCAGCGCTCTCAAGCTCGCATCCTCTGTTCAGTCTTACGGTCGACCTGTAATTCCCGTACCAGTCGTAGTTCACGATGATGTTAGGCCCCGTCATCGTGAGAGAGAAGCCGTCTGACGTGCAGAAGACATCCTGAGGCACATAGCCTTTCGGCACGCTTATTTTCATGTATCTGAGCGGTCTGAAGCTGCTGTCGAGGACGACGGCAGCATTCTGCTTCTTGAGTTTTACGACGTACTGGTTCCTGCTGCTGTCATACGCGATACCCGATATACCGCAGTATTTATCGACAGTCCTGTCACTGGCCCCGTAAAGTCCGTATGGGAGTTCTACCTCCACAGAGCCTTTCTGCCTGAGCGTCGAAGCATCGACTTTCATCAGTACTTTGCTGCGCCCTCGATCGTAACAGCACACGACGAGCGTTTTCGTCTTCGAGTCATATGTCATCCCGTTCCCGTGGCAGAGTCTGAGCGGCTTTGAGACCCTGATGAGCTTCCTTTTGTTAAGATCCCACATCGCGATGCGGCCGTATTTTTTACTGCCTGACTTTTTCCAGAGGACAGTATAGAGGCGGCTCCCTCTTATGCACCCTGCCTGGGTCGTGTCATAGCCGCCCATCTTCTGGCCGGCGGCCTTGCGGAGATCGAGGAAATATTTTTTCCTGCTGTCCCATACATACGAAACAACGGACGTCACGTCGCCTGAAGCGGAGTCATTGTATGACCACTGAGATCTTACACTGCCATCGGCCGCTCTCACCCTGATGTAGCATGGGGTGTCATAAGGCTGCCCCGTGATCTGGAACGATGTGCCCGTTACAGCTGTCGTGTGTCTTTCTCCCTTGAAATACCTGCTGTCGGAATATTCCACGATGTATTTGTCCGCGCCGGGAACAGGCTGCCAGCTTGCAGTGATGTCCCTGAGCCTGACGGTGACTTCCTGGTCCTCCCATACGTAAACAGTCTTCTCTACTTCCTCTTCCTCACCGTCTTCATTGACGACTGTCTCAGTTACAGTCTTCTTCACTTTGACACGTTTCGTCTGCTTTTCTTCGCGTTCGGTGATGTTTTCAGTCAGGACCGGTCTTTCTACCCTCGTTATGACTCTCGTCCTGCCGCTGTGTCTGATACTGCTCCTCTTATCGTCAGAAGACAGATAATACGGCCTGATATCGTAAACATATTTTTTCCCTGAAGCAAGATCCGTTTTATCCTCGTAATACAAACTGTCTCCCGACTCAAGGACCGCGGTCTGTGTCCAGCTCCCGGCGTCGCCGCCGTTCCGCCTGCAGATCACATATCCGTCTGCGTCTTTTGCAGGTTTCCACGACATGTAAATACCGTCAGGCGTATTGCCGCAGTGTTCTATCCTGATATTTTCCCCGTATACTCTGTATCCCTGATCTGCACCCCCATCTTCAGCCATCACCGGGAAGACCGGCATCATGGCTATGATAAGAAAAATAACGGCTGTTCGCTTGATCTTACTAAACATATAACTCCTCAAGTTAAAAAATTTCCGGCTGAAAAATCATCAAATAACATCGATCTGGCACGAACGCATCGTCTCGAGAGCTGCTTCGTGCTTGTCAGGCGTTACTCCCGCGCAGCATGAAGAGTCTACGCTGATTTTCGTTTCAGGCAGGAACGCCTTCAGCATCAGAGCGTTCGATACTACACAGATGTCGGTGCAGAGTCCGACGAGTTCTATTTCTATGTCTTCGGAAGACGCTATGCCTCTCATGATCTCGCAGAGCTCTACTGAACCGAATGACGGTTTGTCTATTATGTGATCTTCCGAAACATGCGCCGCGACGTGCGGATCGAGCTTCCATCCCGGAGTGTCTTTGATGCAGTGCTCAACAGGGAGATTTTTCCCCTCCTGCGTCTTGAGATAATCAGGCTCATGTGTATCGCGGGTCGCGTATATGTCGTTCTCGTCATATCGAGCCATTTTCTCTATCACACCCGGCAGTATGCCCAGGGCTTCAGCTGTCCCGAGCGAACCGTCTATAAAATCCTTCTGCATGTCTATAACGACCAAGATCTTTCTCATTTTGATCCCTCCTTTTCGAGAACCCGGACACTCAGCCCTGAGTGACCTTTACGATGACTTTTCTCTCGCGCGGACCGTCGTATTCGCAGAAATATATTCCCTGCCACGTGCCGAGTACGAGCCTGCCGTCTTCTATGATGATCTGCTCTGAACACCCTGTCAGGCTCGACTTTAAGTGCGCCGCGGAATTGCCTTCAAAATGCCTGTATCCGTCTTCCCACGGGACGATCTTGTTTATCTCCATGATGCAATCCCTTACGACATCCGGATCAGCGTTCTCGTTTATCGTGACCGCAGCTGTTGTGTGCGGGACAAATACGGTACATAAGCCGTCCATAACGCCGCTTTTCCTGACCGCGCTCCTTACTTCATCAGTTATGTCTATGAGCTGAGTGTGCTCTGTAGTCCTGACGTTTATGATCTCTTTTTTCATATCGTCTCTCTTTCCCGTCTCCTGCCGGAAGCGCAGGAAAACGCCTTCTCTGATATAAGTATATCGTATTTCACACATCATCACACGCCTTTATTCCACAAAAAAAGGGATCCGTAAGGATCCCTGCGCTGCCATATCGTTCTTTTTTCCTTATATAAAAAATCTGAGACTCATCAGGCCTCAGATCATGTGTTTCGCGTCGCGCGGCATCACATTGCCCTTGTCAGCGCGCTTATGTATGTACATGTTGTCATCCGCTTCTCTGAAGATCTTGCTCGCCAGCGTCCCGTCCTCTGTCGCCATGGCGTAGCCGTACGCCGCCTCGGCCTTGCTGCCCGGCAGATCCGTGTTGGCCAGACACAGGTGAAGCTCATTCAATAGTATATCTATGTCATCATCAGTAGTGTTTTCAACAACGACCGTGAACTCGTCGCCGCCTATCCTGTAGACATCGCCCCTGACAACGAACACATCCTTCAGGCATTCAGCGACGGCCTTTATGAGTTCATCCCCGACCTCATGGCCGTAATTGTCGTTC
>JBJETC010000024.1:0-4613 GCA_051883115.1 Anaerovoracaceae bacterium | reverse complement strand
CACGGCACATTTCCTGAGCCTGCTCAGGAGTCGCGGTCTCGCCCGTCCCTATGGCCCAGATCGGCTCGTACGCTATGACCATGCCCTTTACGTCGTCAGCCTCGAGATTAAGGAGCCCCTCGCGGAGCTGTTCCTTGACGAAATCCTTTTCCCTCCCGGATTCTCTGACCTGGAGCTTTTCACCTACGCACAGGATAGGCGTGATGGAGCTGTCACTGAAGATCTTTTTCAGCTTGAGGCAGCATGTCCTGTCTGTCTCGGCAAAATACTGCCTGCGCTCGGAATGTCCTACGATGCAGTAATCTACGCCGATCTCTTTGAGCATCGGCAGCGACACCTCGCCCGTGAACGCGCCGCTCTCCTCGAAATACACATTCTCAGCCCCGAAAGCGATATCGTCGTCCCCGATCGCCCCCTTCACAGTATCAAGATCAGTAAACGGCACGAGCAGCGCCGTCTCCACAGCTGCGTCCCTGCCGATCTTCCTGAAAGCCTCGACGAACTCAGCCGCCTCCGCCTTCGTCTTGTTCATTTTCCAGTTCCCCGCGATCAGCGGCTTTCTTTCCACTTTATCATCCCCCGAAGCATTCTCAACATCTTCCTCAAAACTTCCTTTATTCACGTCCGTTACAGTCCAGCCGTGATTGTTGCAAGTCTTGAATTTTTTCTTTGCCTGTTCGTGAATCATATCATACTCCATGCGCCGGCCCCGGCTTCGCGCAGCCGCGCCGGCCAAAGCGCTATTTATCCTCTATGACCGATATGCCCGGAAGATCCTTGCCCTCCAGGTATTCAAGCGACGCTCCGCCGCCCGTCGAAATGTGCGTCATCCTGTCCGAAAGCCCGAACTGTTTTACAGCCGCAGCCGAATCGCCGCCTCCGATGATCGTGACAGCGTCGCTTTCAGCCATAGCCTCAGCGACAGCCTTTGTCCCGGCCGAGAAATTCGGCATCTCGAAAACGCCCATAGGTCCGTTCCATACGATCGTCTTCGCCGATCTCAGCTTCTCTGTGAAGAGCTTTATCGTCTCAGGACCTATATCCATGCCCATCCAGCCTTCAGGCATCGCGTCTCTCGCGCATACTTTCCTCTCAGCGTCGTTGTCGAACCTGTCGGCGCATACGGCGTCCACAGGGAGCACGAGGTCAACGCCCTGCTCCTTCGCGCGTGCGATGAGGTCTTTCGCGAAATCTATGCTGTTCTCGTCGAGCAGCGAAGTCCCGATCTCATATCCCATAGCCTTGAAGAACGTGTACGACATACCGCCTCCTATGATGAGCATGTCGACCTTTCCGAGAAGGTTCTCTATTGCCGGGATCTTGTCAGCGACCTTTGCGCCGCCCATTACAGCAGCAAAAGGCCTCTTCGGTGAATTCACGGCTTCGCTTAAGTATTTCACTTCCTTTTCAATGAGGAATCCCGATACAGCAGGGAGATATGAAGCTATGCCGGCTGTTGACGCATGAGCTCTGTGAGCCGTGCCGAAAGCCTCCTGCACGAATACTTCGCCGAGAGAAGCGAGATCTTTCGCGAATGCAGGATCGTTTTCAGTTTCTTCTTTTCTATAGCGTACATTCTCGAGAAGGAGCACGTCGCCTTCGGAGAGCTCTTTGGCGGCAGCCCTTACAGAATCGTCAACGACGACAGGCGAACCCGCGAAACGCACATACGTCCCGAGGAGCTCGGAGAGCCTCTTCGCAACAGGAGCAAGCGTGAACTCCGGATCAGGGTTTCCCTTCGGCCTTCCCATATGCGACATGATGACAATCTTCGCCCCGTTCCCGCGCAGGTATTCAATAGTAGGAAGAGCAGCCCTTATCCTCGTGTCGTCCGTTATGACGCCGTCCTGCATAGGGACGTTGAAATCGCATCTCATCACGAGCGTTCTGCCTTTAACATCTATATCCTTTACTGTTTTTTTCATTTTACAGTATCTCCTCACGTGTCAGCACAGAAATAACGATATGCTCCGCACATCATCACGGCATGCGGAGCAATAAAATAGTAAAATCAACAGCTATATGATTTTTTCGGGGCAAAACCGATGTAAGACGCGGCGTTTCCCGGATAGCGATCCGGGACGATCCCCGGCGCCTGCCTTCAGGCACAGCCCCGGACCCGGCTATTTTTCGTTCGCGTGGTCAACTGCGTGCATGACTCTCGCGAGCTCCAGCGTCTTGCTGGAATAACCGAACTCGTTGTCATAGTAAGCGATGAGCTTGAAGAACTTGTCGTTCAACTCTATTCCCTCTCTCGCGTCAAAGATGCTCGTATGAGGATCGCCTACGAAATCGCCTGAAACGACTTCATCATCAACGTACTCAACGACTCCCGCGAGGTTCGTCTCTGATGCTTCCTTTACGGCTCTGCAGATGTCTTCGTATGAAGCCGATTTCTTGAGAACGAGGTTTACGTCGATCACAGAAACGTCTGCTGTCGGTACTCTGTATGAGATACCTGTCATCCTGCCGTTGAGTTCAGGGATCACGAGGCCTACAGCCTTGGCAGCTCCTGTCGTTGAAGGGATGACGTTCCCGAATACGCTCCTTCCTGTTCTCCAGTCCTTGAGCGATCTTGAGTCAACTACCTTCTGCTTTGCAGTTGCAGCGTGGATCGTTGACATGAGTCCCTGGTCGATGCCGAAAGCATCGTTGACGACCTTGCAGAGAGGGGCAAGGCAGTTCGTCGTGCATGATGCGTTCGAAACGACCTTCATGTCGCTCGTATATTTATCAGTATTTACTCTGTAGACAAATGTCGGTGTCGTCTTGTCCTTTGCCGGCGCCGTGATGATCACCTTCTTGGCACCTGCCTTGATGTGGTCCATCGCCTTTTCTGTCGTGCAGTAAGCGCCCGTGGCCTCAATGATATATTCAGCTCCGCAGCGGTCCCACGGGATGTTCTTAGCCTCATCCTCGCTGTATACCGGTATCTTCTTACCGTCGAGGATCAGTCCCTTATCGTACTTTTCGACCTGCTTAGGGAATCTGCCGAATGTCGTATCATACTTCAGCATGTAGACCATGTAATCGAGATCCGCGTTCCTCTTGTTGATTCCCATGATCTCGATATCAGGCATGTCCATAGCTGCTCTGATAACGACTCTGCCGATTCTTCCAAATCCGCTGATACCGATCTTTACTGACATTGTAAATTCCTCCCTGACATGTGAACATGCGGATACCCGGCGCTCTCTGCCGCTTCCGGCCTCGAACACGCGGACAGCCGCGAAAAATCTTTTTTTCTGATTTATTATATCATACCGCAGTGTTATTTTACAATTTATTGCTCAACAAAAGCCTATATGTATCGAAAAAATCGAATATCCCGAAAGTCCGGTTTTTTACAGGGTCCTGCGGATTTCGCCCGGCTGATTTTTGTCCTTTTATAAAGACATTTGCTCCGTATTTTGATATAATGCTTTTGATCAGCGAATCAGCTGAGACGGCATTTTATCACAGACTGATCGATTGGAGAAAAAAATGAGAAAAATAAAGATCGCCATCCTCGGCATGGGTACCGTAGGCGGCGGCACTTATGATATCCTCACGAAAAACAGGGACATCATCACAAAGCGCACCGGCGTCGACTACGAGATCAGCCATATACTGGAAAAGCGCGACAGCGTGATAAAAGCGCATGGCGCGGACAGCTCGATCGTAACGACTGACATAGATTCCATACTCGACTCTGATGTGGATATCATCGTTGAAGCCCTCGGCGGCATGGATTTTCCTGTAGCCGTCATGAAGAGAGCCCTCGAAAACGGCATAAGCGTCGTAACGCCGAACAAGGCCGCGATAGCAGCGAACTTCGACATGCTCAATGAAGCCGCGGAAAAAGGCGGTGCTGAGCTGAGATACGAAGCGGCAGTCGGCGGAGGCATACCAGTCCTCACGACCATCACAGAGCAGCTTGCCCAGAACCATTTCACCGAGATACTCGGCATCCTGAACGGCACGACGAACTACATACTCACGAAGATGACAGAGAGCGGCGAAGATTACAGCGCGGCGCTTAAGGAAGCCCAGGAAAAAGGCTTTGCCGAGCCTGACCCTACAGCCGATGTCGAAGGCATAGACTGCGCGAACAAGCTCTGCATCCTCATGGCCCTCGCTATGGACCACTACGTGGATCCGAAGACGATCCCGACAAAGGGCATCACCGAGGTCACGGCATCAGATATAGAAAAAGCGCGCGAACACGGCTGCGTGCTCAAGCTCATCGCAAGAGCGTCCGTAAAGGATGACGGCAGCATAGAGTACGGCATCGAACCTGAAGAGATACCTGCAAGCCACCCTCTCGCGGGAGTATCTAATGAGTTCAACGCGATATACCTGACAGGAGACGCAGTAGGCGAGCTCATGTTCTACGGCAAGGGCGCGGGAGCGCTCCCGACAGGCAGCGCCATCGTAGGCGACATAACGG
The DNA here is from genome assembly GCA_051883115.1 of Anaerovoracaceae bacterium. Classification (GTDB taxonomy): domain Bacteria; phylum Bacillota; class Clostridia; order Peptostreptococcales; family Anaerovoracaceae; genus Aminicella. The sequence continues at coordinate 184 of JBJETC010000024.1, read as the reverse complement.
CAATAATGAAAGATAAAGCAGGAGGAATCATAAAATAATGACACTTTTTGAAGAATGGGACGATCTGATCAACAACCAGACAAAAGACACTGTAAAAGCTTTCTGGAAGGAATACTCCGAAGGCGAGATGAAAATATATTCCTACATCCTTTCACACAAGGATGAAAAACTCGAAGGCACGATA
>JBJETC010000023.1:0-4641 GCA_051883115.1 Anaerovoracaceae bacterium | reverse complement strand
AAAAAGAAACTTCGGGTATTCTAATGTAGTGATCACGTATTTCAATACGATGGGGGATTTCCTCTCATGGGTCACTCCTGACGGCATCCGGAAAAACGGCAGGGACCATCCGTACGCGAAGTTCGTGGACAACGACACCATAAGGAGCAGGGTATATCAGGACGCCATAAGGGACCATCTCACGTATTTCAACGTCGACCCGCGCCTTTACAGGGCGACAGATCTCATAGAGGGAAAGTACTATAATAATTCTCCTTTTGTCGACTTCGTAGAGCAGAATTTCAGGGCGCATTACGCGCTGACGCTTGCTTTCGGCATAAACGCGTACATAATGGTCACGTTTTTCAAGACCGAAGAAGAAGGAGACTTCACGGATGAGGAGATGGGTATCTTCCGCGACATCTACATTTTCCTCGCCGAAGCATATAAGAATTTCAAGAAATATGAGCAGCGCCAGATCGTGACGAACATCCAGAACGAGATCATGAGCTCCGGTGAAAGGGCCTATCTCATAACGGATGACTTCATGCATGTCATGGGCCATAACAAGCTCGCAAAGGATTATCTCGAGGATATCCTGGGGACAGGTATAGAAGAGCAGCTCAACAGCTCGAGTAAATGCGACTGGCTGCCGTTCCTGCTCGGCTCGAAGGACAGCGAGAACGCGTCTAAGCGTGTAAAGATGAGCGTTATAAAAGGATATGTCTTCAAAGTGTACACATACGACCAGACATATTCAAACGGGATCATTGACAGGTACCACTGGATAACGATATCGAAGCAGGGCGAGGAAAAGCCTCAGGAGGGAACAGGCACTGTAAGGCTCGCGAAACTCACGGAGATAGAGAGCAGGGTGTCGGAGCTCCTTTACAGGGGCCTCACATATAAAGCGATAGCCGATGAGCTCGTCATAAGCTACCATACTGTAAAGAAACACGTCGAGAACATATACAGCAAGTGCGGCGTGAAGAGCAGATATGAGCTCTACAAGCTGCTTGAAAACGGCGGAAGAGGGGAAGAGCCGGAAGATGAATGATGCGCCTCGCGCCGGACGGCTTTGACGAACAGAAATCGTAAATATAATAGCAAACAGAAATGAAATAAGGCCTGCACACGCTGGTGCGGGCCGTGTATGAGCGCTGCGCTCCCCTGATGGGGCGGCGCTTTTTTTATTGCTTTCGGATCCCGGACAGCTGTTTTCGGAAATATAGGGAACATTCCCTATGCTAAATACTACCCATTCCCACTTATTAAATATTCTGAATTTTATAAAATAACAATTGAAAAGAGTACGTAAACATTACGTACCGATCGGGAAAAAATAAAATACATCTTCTGAATGAAGATCAGAGGAGATAGACATGACAGCAAAGGGACTTGTCTTCAATATCCAGAGGTACACGATAAACGACGGGCCGGGGCTGAGAACAGAACTTTTTCTAAAAGGATGTCCGCTCAGATGCGACTGGTGCAGCAACCCTGAAGGCCAGATGGCTTACGCGGAACCTGGAGTCTACAGGAGCAAGTGCATATACAGGAAAAAATGCGGCGAATGCGACGCGGTCTGCCCGGTGGAAGGGGCGCTGCAGTTCGTAGCAGGTAAGATAAACAAGATCGACAGAGAAAAATGCATAAGGTGCATGAAATGCGTCGATGCCTGTCCTTCGGAAGCGCTGAAGCGCTGGGGAGATGAGATGTCCGTAGATGAATGCATGGACATCATAAGAAAGGACATGGAATATTACGAAGAGTCGGGCGGAGGCGTCACTGTCTCAGGCGGCGAGCCGCTCGTACAGGCAGACTTCGTGAGAGACCTCTTCAAGGCCTGCAGAGAAGAAAATATAAACACATGTGTAGAATCGACATTTTACACAGACTGGAAAAACATAGAAAAGATCCTGCCTTACACGGACGAGATAATAACAGACATCAAAAGCATGTCAGCTGAGGAGCATAAGAAACGCTGCGGCACAGGGAACGAGCTCATACTCGAGAACCTGAAAAGGCTCACAGCAGATGAAGGACGGGAGCTCATAGTGAGGATCCCGGTCATACCTTTTTTCAACGACACTCAGGAAAACATGGAAGAGACGGCTGATTTCATACTGAATGAACTTCAGGGACGGGTAAAGGTACTGCAGCTCCTGAGCTTCATGAGGCTGGGAGAGGAAAAGTACAAGTCGCTCGGCATCCCGTACAAGATGAACGGACTCGGGATAAGGAGGACATCGTTCCAGAAGAAAGTCCAGTCGTTCGCCGACTACTTCAGCAGCAGAGGGATACACTGCACGGTCGGCACAAAAGATAAAGAAGTAAATAATGATGGTGAAGATAAATAAAAGGAGGAATTTTCAATGACGGAACTTCATACGGACGCACGCGGCTGCGAACCTTATGACAAATTCTACTCACTTGGATATCAGGTGGGCCACAAGGACTGGTCTCCTTATCCGAGGATCAATCACCTCAGACAGGCTTTTCTCGACAGGAAGTACAACATAAGCACAGAGAGGATGAAGCTCGTTACGGAGGCTTACAAGGCTCATCCGAACGCTCCTAAGAAACTCCAGGTAGCATATGCTTTCAAGAACGTACTCGAGAACTGCACGCTTTACATGTATCCTGAAGAACTCATCCCTGGCGAGATCGCATGCGCGGCTAAGGAAGCGCCGATCTATCCTGAGTTCTCGGTAAACTGGATCATCGAGGAAATGCTCCACTCGCCATTCGAGGAAAGAGAGCACGATCAGTTCTACTTCAAGAACGATGAAGACAGGCTCGACACGCTTGAGTGCTGCAGATGGTGGAAAAACAAGACTGTAGCTGACAGGATCGAGGGAAGGCTCGATGACGAACTCTTAAAGGGTTCGGAGGCTGAGAAAAAGGTCTTCCAGTGCAATCTTTATCACTACGCAGGCGTCGGCCACCTCGCGATCGATTACGAACGCCTCATGGCTATAGGTTACGACGGGATCATCGAAGAAGCGAAAAAGCACCTGAGCGAACTTACAAAGAAAGATCCTGAGTACGCTGACAAGAGAGACTGGTACGAAGCAGTCATCATCTCAGACACAGCTGCAAAGACATATATCGAGAGATATTCGAAATACTGCGCTGAGCTCGCGGAAAAAGAGACAGACGAAAAGAGAAAGAAAGAACTCGAGCAGATGTCTCAGAACTGCCACAATGTAGCAGGCGGCCCGGCACACACATTCTGGGAAGCCATAACGCTTTTCCACTTCGCGACGACACTCATCGAGATCGAAGGCAACGGACATTCGATATCATACGGCCGTATGGACCAGTGGCTGTATCCTTACTACCAGAATTCACTCAAGGAAGGCGTTTCCAAGGAATTCATGGAAGAGCTCATCGAGGATGAATATGTTAAGCTGAACAGCCCTACAAAGCTCAAGGACTGGGGTTCTACAGCAGTAAGGAACGGAAGAGGATTCGGCGGAGAGAGCCTTACGATCGGCGGAGTCGATAAGGAAGGAAACGACGCTACGAACGACCTCACGATGATGATGCTCGAAGCTTCAGCCCATACAAGGATGATGAACCCTTGGGTAGCTGTCCGCATGCACAACAAGACGCCGTATGAACTCAAGGTAAAAGTCGTTCAGTGCATCAGAGCAGGATACGGTCATCCGAAGATCTTCAACGACGGCCCTACTGTAAAGCTCATGCAGACAAAAGGCATGACGCTCGAAGAAGCGAGAGACTACTGCGTAGTAGGATGCGTAGAGCCTGACCTTCCGGGCAAGGAATACGGATGGCACGACGCCGCGTATATCAATACACCGAAGATGCTCGAGCTCGCACTCAACGGCGGGAGATGCCTCGACTGCGGACCTCACTGCATGAGATGGGAAAAATGCGGCAAGCTCGGCAATCACCTCGGACCTGATACAGGAAGCTTAAAGACATTCAAGTCTTTCGACGAGGTAAAGGAAAGCGTAAGGAAGCAGTTCGACTACTGGGCTGACCAGATCCAGGCATGCGAGTGCATCGAGGAAGAAGCGCACGCAGCGCTCAAGCCTCTGCCATACGTTTCATCCAACTATCCTAACTGCATGGAGACTGGTAAGGACCTCGTAGAAGGCGGAGCAAAGTACAACAACATCGGGCCTCAGGCAAGCGGTCTCGGAACATGCGCGGACAGCCTCGCGACTGTAAAGCAGCTGATGTTCGATGAGAAAAAGGTAACAGGCGAAGAACTCCTCCAGGCTGTTAAGGACAACTGGGAAGGCCATGAAAAGCTTTACGCATATGTCAACAGCTCGAAGGTACATCACTACGGAAACGACGACGATTACGCCGATGAACTGTTCGAGTTCATGTTCAACACATATACAGGATGCATCGCAGGGAGAAAGAACCGCAGAGGCGGCGAGTTCAGACCTGGCGTATACTCTGTAAACTCGAACGTGCCTATGGGAATGGGAACGAACGCCACACTCGACGGAAGGAAAGCCGGGGAGGCTATCTCAGACAACATGGGACCTGTTCATACAGACGCGGGATCGCATGATGTGAACGGACCGACAGCAGTCGTGAATTCACTCGCGAAGGTCGATCACAGCAAGGCTACGAACGGAACGCTCATGAACCTCAAATTCCCTCAGGACGCTGTAGACG
>JBJETC010000022.1:0-4641 GCA_051883115.1 Anaerovoracaceae bacterium | reverse complement strand
TCCTTACCTTGCTGCAGTCTGCCGTCAGTACGATGTCTGATGACTTTATCTTTGACAGCTGAGATGACGTACCCGTTATCTGCACCTGGAGATCCGTGTCTCCCGCATTTATCTTCTTTGAGCCCGTGTGCGTGAATTCGACATCACTGCTCGTGAACGATATCGTCCTCGATGTTATCAGCTTGTTCTTGTTTGACGAACCGGACGACTTCTTCTTCGAGACGTCAACAGACATCTCTATGCTGCCGTCGTATCTGTCTGACAGTGAGACCCCGTCCGGGAGGACAGGCTCTATTTTCACATCCGTGTCCTCCGTGATGTTCGTGACATCGACACGTTTTGCGACTATCGACTCTATATCCTTGAGCTTCGACTCCGGTCCCTTGATATATACGACGCCCGGTACGTCAGTCACCCTGACTTTGCCGTCGTCGGAATCATCCTTGACCGAAACATTGAGCCTTACCTTTTTCAGAGGGAACATGCGTGAAGAAACCGCCGCCGTCGTCTGCGACAGGACGACTCCCTTTACCTTTTTCCCGTGTTTATCTACGACCTTGAGGTCGGAGTTCGATGACGTGAGATCGCTTTCCACGCCGCTTCGCGGTACATCGGCCTGAGCGTTCGTCACTTTTTTTACAAGGCTTTTCGCTCCGCTGACCTTCACTGTCTCAGGATAGAGCCTTATCGTGGCAGGCTCTTCCGTGTCGGATGATATGCCCGTGTAGTTCACCTTGACGTTCTTCACGACGGTGACACGCTTTTCAACTACGACTTTCGACTTCGTGTCAGACTGGCCTGTGACCTCGTAGCCCTTCGGGACCCTGATCTTGATATCGACCTCGGATTTTCCCTCGTTGAGCTCGGAAAGATCGACAGTCGCGGTTATCTTGGACCTCGAGAACTTTGCCATGTGGCTCCTCTTGCCCGACACCGTGATATCAACGTCGCTCACACTGCCGTCGGCCAGCGCAAGGCCTCTGTCTATGAGCGTCTGCTGGTTCTGGTACGAAACGTGTATGTCCCTGTAGCTCTTTGTCACAGACGGATCCATCTTCCCGACCACGTACATCCACAGGATGATCGCGAAGACAAGAGCTATTATGAAATTCGCTTTCTTGTTACTCAGCATCTTTTCTGACCTCCGTCTCATCCGGTCCGGCAGTGTTCATGTCTTCCTCATCCATGCCGTCCATGAAATCCATCGTTTCATTATCAGCATCAGCCTTTTCGTCTTCGTCATGCATGTGGTGGCGCAGGCTCTTCTTGTGCTTTTTCCTTACAGGCTCAAGGTATAGCGACTCGAGCAGCGTGCTGATGGATGATTCGGTGTAATTTCTCCTGATCCTGCCTGACTGAGCGACTGAAATGATGCCCGTCTCTTCACTCACGATGATCGTTACGCAGTCTGAGTTCTCTGTTATGCCGATGCCGGCTCTGTGCCTCGTCCCGAGGCTCTTGCTGAGACCGTTGTTATGGGTCAGCGGAAGGACGCATCCTGCCGCGTAGATCTTGGCTTTCCTTATGATGACCGCCCCGTCGTGAAGCGGCGATCCGACATAGAAAATGTTCCCGAGGAGCTGCGATGTGATGTCTGCCTCGAGTATCGTCCCCGTCTCTGCTATATCCTGGAGCGGCGTGTTCCTCTCGAACACGATAAGAGCACCTGTCCTCGTGCGGGAAAAATTCATGACCGCTTCCGTGATCTCGTTTATGACTTTCCGCGCCACGACTTCGTCCACGTGGCCGACATTGACGTCAGTGAGCTTCATCCGGCCTATGACTTCCAGTCCGCGCCTCAGCTCAGGCTGGAACACCACGACGAGCGCGAATATCCCGAACGTGAAGACTTCCCTGAATATCCATGTTATTGTGTGGAGGTTAAAATAATCCGCCACGAAGTAGGCGGCTATGAAGATGAGGAGTCCCTTGAAAAGCTGATGAGCCCTCGTCTCGTGCATGAAATTAAGTATTTCGTATATGATAAAAGTGGTCAGCGCTATGTCGACCACGTCGTTTACTCCCATTCCGGAGAACGCAGTTTTAAAGAATTCAGCCATTTCTTCTCCTATTACAACACTTATTTTATTCTACAAAAAACAGCGTGTTTTTTCAAGAAAACCAGTGGCTCTGCAGTTGAAAACTGCGTGTTTTTGAAAATACTTTTTGTGGATGATAAAAAAGCGGCGCGCGGCTGTCCGCAGCACTAAAAAACCGGCGCCGGATCTCTCCGGCACCGGCCTTAACAAGCCTTATCCGACTATTCTATCGAAAATACCCTGCCTTCTTTTCTCGGCGCTGCCTTCGGCATGTCGCAGTCCATGTATCCGACGATGACATTGTCGACTCCGACATATTCAACAGGGTCGATCCCTGCGCTCCTCAGTATCTTCATGCCCTCTTCAGTGTGGAACTGCTCTTTTCCTCTGTGTACCCAGCATGAGCCGAGGCCGAGTGAAGCAGCTTCGTTCAGCATGTTCGAGATAACGCTGCAGCCGTCGTAGACCGCGTTCGGGTTATCCTTTTTCGAAAGGACGCAGAGTACAGCAGGAGCGCCGTAGAATCCGTCGAACCCGTCTCTTCCCATGAGTTTGCCGTTGACCTTCCCGAGCTCTCTGACGACAGACTGATCCGTTATCTTCAGGATGATCGTCTGCTGTCGGTTCATGCCTGTAGGTGCGTAAAGCCCGGCCTTTATTATCTCGTCGAGCAGATTTTCAGGAACAGCGTCCGGCTTGTATTTCCTGATAGAACGCCTTGTAATAAGATTCTCAAGTATATCCTGCATTTTCGTATTCTCCTCTCCCAACCGGGCTCCAGAGGCCCGTTACCAACGCCGGCCCGTCTCCGTGACCGGCCGCTGTCATACACAGTAAATTATATTACCTTGAGGAAAAGATTCAATGACACACAGGATAAAAACGTTAATCAGCTATTTAGTCCTTATCTTTTTAACAGCTGACCACTTGCTGTAATACTTCTTTCCGTTGATCTTTCTGTAACCTCTTACGCGGAATTTGTACGTCTTATGGCGTTTAAGGCTCTTTACCGTTGATCTTACGGATCTCACCGTTCTGGTCTTCCACTTGCCTGAACCTTTCCTGTAAGAGATCTGATAGCCCGCGGCGTTCCTGAGTTTTCTGAACGTTACTTTTACCGTTTTTCTCTTTCTTCCATTCTTTACTTTAAGGCCTTTTACTTTAGAAGCCTTGAATGATGATATCGCCTTTCTGATCTTAGCCTTTGCCTTTGCTTCGGCCTCAGCCTCAGCCTTTTCCTCGGCTTCTTTCGCAGCCTTATCCTTAAGGGTCTTTATCGCCGCTTCAGCATCCGTAAGCTTTTTAAGATCTGAATCAGAGATCTGCTTTTTCGCGTCAGCTGAGATCGCATCATAAGCCGCGCGCGCCACCCTGACGGCCGTCTCGTCTGAAAGTGTGACTTTATTCGGATCCGGGATGTTTTTAATAAGGTTTCTCGCTATATCTGCGGAGATCTTGTCAGCACTGCCGCCTGTTTTCCCCTGATCATCCTTGTCAGAAGCGCTGTAGCTGTCCTTGAGTTTCTGTACTTCCTTCTCGAACTGCGCTTCCTGCTTTGTCACGGAATCGACATCCTCGCAGGCAGGAATGATCACGTTTACATATTTCTGGAGCAGGTTCTGCGCGTCAAAATCATCAAATGTACCCTTGCCATTCTGAATAATCTCGATCATTCTCAGCTGAGCCGCGGATTTCGCTTCCGCGAGTTCCTGAGCCCTGTTCCCGACTTCAAGCGTAAAGTCTGTGAACTGATCCTTAAAGAAATCTTCTGTTTTATCACCCGCGAGGAAAACTCCCTGGAGATACTGTCCGCCGTAGTGAGCGTGGTACCTTCCGTTCGTTATGTGATAAGTCCCGCGCGGTGTATCCGCGGGAATATCAAAAGTCAGCTCGATATCGCCCGAATCATTTTTATTTATCCCATTTACTTTGATCTCGCTCAAGTTCGGGATGTCTGTATCATACGCGATCTTCTCGTCATGTATCGTCTGCCCGTCGAGTTCCTCAGGACGGTCAAATCCCTTTACCGTGATAGTTACCTTATCCCCTGGGTAAACTTTTTTCGCTGAGATAGATGTCGTGATCTTAATGACTTTCTTTTTTACGCTTACTTTGCATTCAGCCTTGAAATTGCCCGCAGCCGCCGTTATGACAGCGTCTCCTTCGCCTACCGCCTTGACCGTGCCATCACTTGCGACCGTCGCCGCCTTATCGTTTGAAGTAGTCCATTTTACATCCTGAGGAGCGTCTTCAGGCTCGACTGAAGCTGTCAGTTTCCTGCTCTCGCCTTTGACCATATCGAGCGATGAAGCATCGAGTTTCACGCCTGTGACTTCTACTCCTTTTTCAACATTTACCGTGAAATCAGGCAAAGTCGAAAAGTCGCCCTTTAAGATAGGCGCGTTCAGGTTAGGCTGTCCCGGATTGTCTGTGGTCTTATCAGCGCCGAGAGCCGAACCCCACCAGCTTGAATAAATATGTCCGCCTGTGAACTTGTTCTCGCCGGCAGTCTCGCACTTGAACTCGAAATCGTTATTCGTCGCTATATCCCACTGACTGCAGATACCTTCGTAGTCTTTGCCTCCGCATGTATAGACGACCC
>JBJETC010000021.1:0-4700 GCA_051883115.1 Anaerovoracaceae bacterium | reverse complement strand
AGAAATGGGGAAATTACAAGAACTACGACCTGATGCTCAACACGAGCGTGCTGTCAGACGAAGCCGCTGAGGATCAGATAGTCGAGTTCATCATGAACCGTGAATATGATGAGGACTAGCCGCGAGGCGTGAGTCTTTTCATATACTTTAAGGGGGCGACATCATGAAAAAGAGAGATCAGGAAATGGAAAGAAAAGGAATGTCCGAAGCCGCTAAGATCGCGCTGACGATCGCGGGGATCGGTGTTGTTACAGGGGTAACGCTCGTCGTTGGTATCGACAGGATCATGAAGAACATTTTCGTTCATGAGAACTGGCCAGATGAAGAGTGGTCGAGTGACGACTGGGCTGGCGAAGATCTGGACAACTAAAAAAGGAGAAAACCGAATATCATTCAAGGCCTCCGCGGCCTTATCAGCGCTGCCCGCGTGGCAGCGCTTTATTATTTTAAAAAAGCTCAGGTTAAAGGGCTGCTGAGCACCTATCCCTGTTCATCAAGTGCGAAGCACGCAGATGGACAGGGATTTTTTGTATATGTCCTTTTTTGCATGGTCGTAACGGTACATTTTGTCCCGCCGCGGCCGCAAATCCTTCATTTTACTGACTTTTTTGACCCCGCAAAAATGATACAATAAGTCCCAAAGCAACCAAACCGGCTTTTATTGTAAACACCAACCCGGAAACAGAAAATGGCACACAGCGGCTTTATCTTTTTGTCAGGGCGGACAGGACGTGTTGGTAAAAGCCATGCCGCTGTTGTGATCCCAAGGCTCACAGCGGCTATATCTTTATTTCAGGGTGGACAGGACGTGTTGGTAAAAAGTTATGCCGCTGCTGTGATTTCAGGGCTCACAGCGGCTTTATCTTTTTGTCAGGACGGACAGGACGTGTTGGTAAAAGCCATGCCGCTGCTGTGATCCCAAGGCTCATCGCGGCTATATCTTTATTTCCGGGCGGACAGAACGTGTTGGTAAAAGTCATGCCGTCGCTGTGATTTCAAGGCTCGCAGCGGCTGTATCTTTATTTCCGGGCGGACAGAACGTGTTGGTAAAAGCCGTGCCGTCGCTGTGATTTCAAGGCTCGCAGCGGCTGTATCTTTATTTCCGGGTGGACAGAACGTGTTGGTAAAAAGGCCTGCCGCTGCTGTGATTTCAAGGCTCGCAGCGGCTTTATCTTTTTTCGCATAAAAAAATCCCGGGGACGGATATACGTCTCCGGGAAAGAATGTCTTACTCGATGTAAGTTTTCCGATGTTTGTTTTTATATTTTTTCCCTCTATTTCCCGAATACAGGCTTCGTGTCCCAGACCTTTTCGGCGTAGTCGGCGATGCTGCGGTCAGCGCTGAAGCGTGACGCCATCGCGATGTTTGCCACGGCCTTTGAGTTCCAGGAGTGTCTGTCCTCGTAGTCGCTCTGGGCGGCAGCGTGGACGCGTCTGTAATCGGCGAAGTCGTACAGGCACATGTAAGGATCGGCGATGCTGTACGAAGGCTCGAGCAGGTAATCCTTCAGGTTCTGGAAGCTTACGCCGTTAAAGCCTTTTGAGAGCATGTCGACGGATGCCTTGAGGAGGTCGTCGCTTTCGTAGATCTTCTTTGCGTCATAGCCTTCCTGGAGGTGCTGGATGACTTCTTCGGCTGTCTGGCCGAAAATGTAGATGTTGTCAGGGCCTACGGCTTCGCGCATCTCGACGTTAGCTCCGTCGAGCGTTCCTACCGTGAGGGCTCCGTTTATCATCATCTTCATGTTGCCCGTGCCGCTCGCTTCCTTGCCGGCGAGTGAGATCTGCTCCGAGATGTCTGATGCCGGCATGAGTGTCTCAGCCATGGAAACGCTGTAGTTCTCGAGGAAAATGACCTTGAGCTTCTTTGATACGACAGGGCCTTTCGCGATCTCGGCGCTGAGCTCAGCGATGAGCTGGATTATGAACTTCGCGAGGTAATACGAAGGCGCCGCTTTTGCCGCGAAGATGTATGTCTCAGGCCTTGTCACGCTGTCAGGGTCTTCCTTTATCTCGATATATCTCGAGATGATCCTGAGGGCGTTCATGAGCTGGCGCTTGTACTCGTGCATCCTCTTTGCCTGGACGATGAAGATCGAGTCAGGGTCAGGGGTGATGTCATAGCCCTGGTCTTTTATCATGTTGATGAGCCTGATCTTGTTGTTCCTCTTTATCTTGTCGATCTCATCGAGGACGGACGTGTCGCTTTCGAATTTTATGAATTTCGAGAGCTCTCCGCCTTTTGTCCTGTAGCCTGTGCCGATGCAGGCGTCTATGAGCTTCGCGAGCTCCGGGTCTGCCTGGCAGAGCCAGCGTCTGTAGGCGATGCCGTTTGTCACGTTCGTGAACTTTTCAGGCGTCATGAGGTAAAAGTCGTGGAAAAGCTGATCCTTGAGGATCTCGGAGTGGAGCTTCGAGACGCCGTTTACCTTGTGCGAGCCGATGACGCTGAGGTTGGCCATTTTTACGAGGTTGCCCTCGAGAGGCGCCATGTAGTTGATCTTGGCCATGTCGCCCGGGAATTTTTTATCAGCTTCAAGCCTGAAGCGTCTGTCGATTTCCTTTATGATCGCGTATACCCTCGGCATCATGTCGCGGACGAAATCGCAGTTCCATTTTTCCAGTGCTTCCGCGAGTACGGTGTGGTTAGTGTATGAAACGGCTCCTGTTACGTGCTTCCAGGCTTCATCCCAGCTGAGGCCGTAGTCGTCTATGAATATCCTCATGAGTTCCGGGATCACGAGGGCAGGGTGCGTGTCGTTGATGTGCACGACTGTCCTTTTTTCGAAATCGTCGAGCGATCCGTACATTCTGGCGTAGTCGCGGACGATGTTCTGGGCTGAAGCGGATACCATGAGGTACTGCTGTTTCAGGCGGAGTTCCTTGCCGTCCTGGATGTTGTCGGCAGGGTAAAGCACCTTTGTGATGAGTTCGGCGCTGTTTGCCTTCTGAGCGGCTCTCGTGAAATCGCCGTTGTTGAAGAGGCCCATGTCAAAGCTCTCGTAGCCGCGTGCCGCCCAGAGTCTGAGCTTCGCGACGGCTTTGCTGTTCGCGCCGGAGATGAAGATGTCATACGGCACGGCTTCGACTGTCTGAGCGCCGTCTGTGCTGTATTTGAGACGGCCGTCTTCCCAGTATTCGTTGTAGTTGCCGTAAAAGCTGACCTTGAAAGTGTCGTCTGTCCTTTCGTTCAGCCATACTCTCCCGCCAGGGAGCCAGTTGTCAGGGAGCTCTGTCTGCCATCCGTCTATGATCTTCTGCTTGAAGAGTCCGTACTCGTAGCAGAGGGAGTAGCCTGTCACGTCATATGATCCGGTGGCCATGGCGTCCATGAAGCATGCAGCAAGTCTGCCGAGACCGCCGTTCCCGAGCCCTGCATCAGGCTCGCTCTCAAAGACACGCTCGGCGTCGTAACCGGCGTCGCGTGCGATCGATTCGAATTCCTCTGTCTCGCCGAGATTGTAGAGGTTGTTTTTCAGCGATCTTCCAAGCAGGAATTCCATGCTTATATAGTAGATCTTTTTCCTGCCTTCGCTCTCACGCTCGATCTGTCTGCGCTGTTCGTTGAACTTCACCCGCTTCTCGTTGAGCTGCATGTTGACGTACTTTGCCGCGGCCTGATAGAGCTGTTCAGGCGCAGCTTTGTCGAGTGTTGTGACGAATGTGTTCGAAAGATATGTCTCTATGAACTTGCGCATCTTTGATGTGCGGGGCGCCTTCTTCGGCGCCTCTGTCGTTTTTTCAGTTTTTCTTGATGTCATATATTAATGTGTTTCCTTTCAGGTCAGATCTATTTGTTCGCGAGCATGCTCTTGTAAAGCTTGATGTACTGCTCTGCTGACGCGTTCCAGCTGAAGTCGAGCTGCATGTCGTGCTCGACGAGCTTGCGCCAGTTGTCTCTGTCGTAGTAGCGTCCTACGGCGTTCATCACAGCGCTCTTGAATGCGTTAGGATCGAAATCCCTGAATGTGAAACCGCTGCCGTCTCCGAGTGTGCAGTCCTTGATGGAATCTCTGAGTCCGCCGACTTCCCTTACTACAGGGATGTTTCCGTATCTCGCGTCTATCATCTGAGAGATCCCGCATGGCTCCGATTTAGACGGCATGATGAAGATGTCGCCGCCTGCGTAGCATCTGCGTGATTTCGCGGCGTCGAATTCTATGAAGCAGGAAGCCTTGTCAGGGTGTCTGTAAGCGAGGCCTCTGAAGAAGTCTTCGTACTGCTTGTATCCTGTGCCGAGCATCACGAACTGGACGTCGTTTTCATAGAGGATGGCGTCGAGTGCGTTGATGATGAGGTCCATGCCTTTTGCCGGAACGAGTCTGGAGATCATTGTGATGACAGGGACGTCTTTTTCCTCGAGTCCTGCCATGCGCTGGAGATCTTTCTTGCAGGCTGCTTTGCCGGAAAGGTCGGATGCCGAGTAGTTCTGAGCTATCGCTCTGTCTTTTGACGGATCGTATGAGTCAGTGTCGATGCCGTTGAGGATGCCCGTGAGCTTGTGGTCGTTCCTCCTTACGATGCTGTCGAGCCCGAATGCGAACTCAGGCATCTTGAGCTCTTCCGCGTATGAAGGGCTGACTGTCGTGAAGGCGTTCGCTGACTCGATCGCGCCTTTCATGAGGTTGACGTCTCCGCCGTATTCAACGATGTAGTTGTCGTTTTCGTTGAGGCCGAGTATCGAAGCCTGGACTTCCTTG
>JBJETC010000020.1:0-4709 GCA_051883115.1 Anaerovoracaceae bacterium | reverse complement strand
GGATGCTACAAGACGAAACCCAAGTGGACCAGTAAGCTGAAAGAATTTTTCAGTTAATGTAAAATATTTATATCACAGGTTTCTTTTGTTAGTAATTTCATATGCTCTATAGTATAATTATGATCGGTCCTCTGGCCGGTCATTTTTTTATGGAGAAAACGAATGTCTGAATCACTGATCGAACTAAGGAACATAACGAAATCCTTCGACGGGGAGAAGGTGCTTGACGATTTCAGCCTTTCCGTCGCGAAAAATGAATTCATAACGCTGCTTGGCCCGTCGGGGTGCGGCAAGACGACAACGCTCAGGATCATCGGGGGCTTTGAGACACCTGATTCCGGGGACGTTTTTTTTGAGGGAAAAAAGATCACGGACGTGCCGGCGAACAAGCGCCGCGTGAACACCGTGTTCCAGAAATACGCGCTTTTCCCGAACATGAATGTCGGGGAGAACATAGCTTTCGGCCTCAAGATAAAGAAAAAATCTGACGAGTACATTCGCGAAAAAATAGATTACGCGCTGAAGCTCGTGAACCTCGAAGGCTACGAGAAACGAAGCGTTTCGCAGCTTTCGGGCGGGCAGCAGCAGAGGATAGCGATAGCAAGGGCCATCGTTAACGAGCCGGAGGTGCTCCTTCTCGATGAGCCTCTCGGCGCACTTGACCTGAAACTAAGGCAGGACATGCAGTACGAGCTCATAAGGCTCAAGGAAGAGCTCGGCATCACGTTCATCTACGTCACGCATGACCAGGAGGAAGCGCTCACTATGAGCGACAAGGTCATCGTCATGAACGGCGGCAAGATCCAGCAGATGGGGACGCCTGAGGAAATATACAATGAGCCTGTGAACGCTTTCGTGGCTGATTTCATCGGCGACAGCAACATCATAGATTCCGTCATGGTGAGAGACAAGCTAGTGAGGATATGCGGGGTCGAGTTCCCGTGCGTGGACGAGGGCTTCGGCGAGGAAAAACCTGTCGATGTCGTGATAAGGCCTGAGGATATCATCATAGGCGAGCCGGGCGAGGGCAAGCTCGACGGGGTAGTGACGAGCAACGTTTTCATCGGCGTTTACTACGAGATGGAGATAGAAGCCGGCGGTTTCGAGTGGCTCGTCCAGAACACGGTGAGCTATGAAGTCGGGAGAAAAGTCAGCCTTGACGTTATCCCGTTCAACATACAGATAATGCACAAGCCGAAGGATAAGGAAGAGGAGGCCATAGACACAGATGTATAGAAAAATGGCAGCCCTGCCTTTCGTTTTCTGGCTGATATGCGGGACTGTACTGCCGCTCATGCTGATAATCTACTACGGGTTCACCGACATGAACGGGAATTTCACGCTGTATAACATAAAGAGCATAGCCATGCCTGTCCATCTGAAAGCGACGGCGATGGCCCTGCTGTTTTCACTTGCGGCGACGGCCGTATGCCTTGCGCTTGCCTTCCCGCTGGCCTTGATCCTGAGGAAGCTGGGGCGCGCGGGTTCTGTCATCATGACGTTCATTTTCGTCATGCCTATGTGGATAAACTCGCTTCTGAGGATACAGGCGTGGCAGGTGATACTCGAGAAAAACGGACTTTTCGACAATATTTTTTCCGCACTCGGCATCGCATATACGCCGCTCATAAACACGCCGGCCGCCGTCATCATAGGGATGGTCTACGACTTTTTCCCATTCATGGTGCTGCCGGTATATAACTCGATGATAAAGATAGACAGCAGCCTCTTAGAAGCTGCGGCCGATCTCGGGGCGTCAGGTCCGACGATCATAAGGCGCGTCATACTGCCTCTCACGGGCGAAGGGATCGCGAGCGGGATAACGATGGTTTTCGTGCCGTCGCTCACGACATTCGCGATCTCGGATCTGCTCGGCGGGGGCAAGATCTACCTTATAGGCAATGTCATAGAGCAGGAATTCACGACGAGTGCTGACTGGAACCTCGGGTCCGGGCTCTCGCTCGTCATGATGGTTTTCATACTCATAAGCATGGCGCTCGTTTCGGTTTTCAGCAGGGATGAAAGGAGGAACGTCAATGGGCGGAAAGCGTAAGCTCGGTATACCTTCAGCGGTCTACCTTTTTCTCATATTCCTTTTCATATACCTGCCGGTAGTGATCATAGTGGTCTTCTCGTTCAACTCGGGGAAGTCCATGTTCAAGTGGAGCGGGTTCTCGTTCGTGTGGTACAGGGAGCTGCTGGCGGATCAGAAGGTCGCAGCGGCTGTGAGGAACACGTTCGTTATCGGTGTGATCTCTTCGCTCTGCGCGACGGTCATCGGGACGCTCGGATGCGTCGGGCTCCTTTCGTTCAGGAAGAAGACGAGGGCTGTCCTTGACATCATAAACCAGGTCTCGCTGCTGAACGCGGATATCGTGACAGGTATATCGCTCATGCTTTTTTTCATAGCGATAGGACTTTATCTGAGCTGGGGGACCGTGCTCGCGGCGCACATAACGATATGCCTGCCGTACGTGATACTGAGTGTCATGCCGAGGTTCAGGGAGATGGGAGTGCTTCACTTCGAGGCGGCTCTCGACCTCGGAGCATCGCCGGCGTACGCTTTCAGGAAAGTCGTGATACCGGAGATAATGCCGGGGATAATATCGGGCTTTCTCCTGTCGTTCACGATCTCGATAGATGATTTCGTGGTGACGCATTTTACAAGGGGAGCAGGCATCGACACCATATCGACGCTCATATACAGCCAGGCAAAGGTCGGCGTGAGGCCGTCGCTCCTCGCTGTTTCTGCGATCGTGTTCGCGGCGGGTCTCGTCATACTGCTTGCCGCGGATAAAGTATCGTCGGGCAGGATAAGCCTGAACAGCATATAGGGGGGTGGCGCTCGTGGAAAAAGGAATGAAGCGTGGGAACCCATGCGGCGCAAGGGGAGCATCATATACATTCTATAAAGTGACAGCCGTGCTCGTCATGCTGCTCATGATTTTTTCTCTCACATCGTGCGGCTCAAGGAGCAGGAACGAGGTGCTCGTCTATTCATACGGCGATTACATAGACCCTCAGGTCGTGAAGGATTTTGAGAAGGAGACGGGTATAAAGGTCGTCCTCGATACTTATGACACGAACGAGGAAATGTATCCTGTGATAAAAAACAGGGCCGGCGTCTACGACGTCATCTGCCCTGACGCGTACATGACAGAGCGCATGAGCAGTGAGGGCCTCCTGCAGGAGCTCGACAGGGAAAAGATCCCGAACCTTAAATATATAGACCGCAAATATCTTAAAATAGCCGACAGCAGCTACGACCCGGGGAATAAGTACTCCGTGCCGTATCAGTGGGGCTTCGCTGTCATAATGTACAACGGTAAAAAGATAAATGACGGAAGTGTCGACTCGTGGATGGATCTCTGGGACAAAAAATACAAAGGGAAGATCGTCATGATGAACAGCGTGCGCGACACGTTCGGTATCGCGCTCAAGGCTCAGGGCGAATCGCTCAACACTGTGTCTGAGAAAAAACTGAAGTCTGCGTGCGATCTCCTCATAAAGCAGAAACCGCTCGTATATAAATACGCGAACGACTCTGCCAGGGATTCGATGATAGGCGGATCGGCGGATCTCGGCGTCGTCTGGAACGGTGAGATCATCTACAGTACGGGTCTCAATAAGGACCTTACGTATGCGATCCCGAAAGAGGGGACGGAGCTTTTCATAGACAGCTGGTGCATACCGAAAAACGCGTTCCACAAGTCGAATGCCGAGAAATGGATAAATTACATGTGCCGCCCGGACGTGGCCTACAAGAATTATAAATACCTCGGCTACAGCACGCCTAACAAGGGGGCGCGTAAGATGATGACGAAAAAGGAGCAGTCCGATCCTGCGCTTTTCGCTTCTGACAGCATCCTGAAAAAGAGCGAGGTGCTGAGGGACATAGGTACGAAGGGGAACAGGCTGTACGGAGATTACTGGAAGATATTCAAGTCGTCGGGGAACTGACCCGGGGCTGAGGAAAATACAGGGCCTGAGTGATCAGGACATGAAAAAAGCGGGGCCGTAAGGCTCCGCTTTCTGCGTCCATGCGTTTTGACATCACTTGTTCTTTATCTTCTTAACTGAGGACTCTCTTCCGATGTATGTGCGGCCGTCATATGTGACATACGGTGTCACTGTCACGTAGTACGTCTTTTTCCTCGAGCCTCTGAAGCTGCATGATGTCTTTTTGTATGATCTTATATTTATCGTCTTTGCGCCGCTCATGCTCTTTTTTCTCGAGTATTTCACGTAGTAGCCGGTGCAGTTTTTCTTTGCGTAGTAAACGTATATCTTCCTGTTCGACTTTGATTTCAGCTTACTGATCCTGCCTGCTTCGGCATAGGTGTAGACGGTGTTCCCGGCTGCTCCGATAAATGTCCTGCCGTTAACGACGAGGCAAGGTGTGACTGAGGAAGTGTATCTCGCACCTTTCGTGACTGCAATATCGCAGAATGCTGACGGTGTGGAGATGAGCTTCGACTTGCCGCCGTTCATGCTGTAGATGACGAGGTATTTCGAATCAGCGTCCTTCGTCCATGAAAGCGTGAGCTTCGATGCCTTTGAATCGAGCGTACCGGTCGAATCCTTGACTTTCATGATGCGGCGCGCGCGGCTCGACCACTTGCCGTAGTAGTTTTTGCCTGACTTCTTCTTTATGGCCCTGACTGCTACTTCCATGCGCTGGTTCGATCCGAGCTTGAAGGAGTATTCCG
>JBJETC010000019.1:0-4781 GCA_051883115.1 Anaerovoracaceae bacterium | reverse complement strand
GAGAGACATAGCGGAGCGCTTTTTTCCGCCGCATGAAAAAGAGCATGCTCTCGAGAGCATCGAAGGTTTTTTCGAAGTGTGGACAGTCAGAGAGGCTATGGGGAAATTCACGGGAAGAGGTGTCCTTGACAGGCTGCCTGACATAGATGATTTCGGCGGTCTCAGGAGCGGCGGCATACGGCTTGATCTCGAAGGTAAGGAAGTAACTGCCGCACTTCTTGCGATGGAAGATCTCGAGCCTGCAGGGATAACGCCTCAGGAGCAGAAAGGACCGCTCGAGCCTGAGTTCCTGTCGGCTTACTGCATATCGGAAGGCGGCGCGCCCGGTATCAGGCGTCTTGGGTGACAGCAAAGGAGGACGACTTGGCATTCAGAAAATACACAGGAAGATCCTCGGGATCAGGCGAAGACGAGGCTGAGAAAAAGAAGCCGGACATAATGGAATGCGCCGACCGCAAGCTTTCGCGCAGAAGCATGACGGCGTGGGAGCTGAGCCGCTTTCTGACAGAGAAGGATTATCCGAAGGACGAGATAAAGGAACTCGTCGAAAAGTACAAGGCGCTCGGATACCTTGACGACAGGAGGTTCTGCATGGAATATTTCGACAGGGCCTTCGCGCGCAACAAAAGCATAAGACGCGCGTACGCCGAGCTCGAGGAGAAAGGCGTCGACAGGAATGACATAGACATAGCATTCGGCGATTACGAAGAGATATATCATCCTGTGGACGACAGAAAAATGGCTGAGGCGGAGACCGTAAGGGTGCTGAGGACAGCAGGCCTCGACCCGGGCGAGCCGGTGCCTGACAGGATAAAAGGGCGCGCCGCGCGAAAACTTTACAGCTATGGGTACCGCGAATCGATGATTTATGATATTTTAGATGAGATAGACATGTTAAACAGAGCGCGGACAGAGGAAAAATGAATTACACGTACATTCTGCTCTGCGCAGACGGCACATTTTACACAGGCTGGACGAACGACCTGGAAAAACGCGTCGCCGCGCATAACGCCGGGAAAGGCGCGAAATACACGAAGCCGAGACTCCCGGTGAAGCTTGTATATTACGAGTGCTTTGACACGAAAAACGAGGCCATGTCGCGCGAAGCGAAGATAAAGCGCCTCACGAGGAGCGCCAAGGAAGCGCTGATAAAAGGCGGGCCGGAGACGCCCGCGGATCAAGTTTAGAGACAGAAAAGACAAGGGGGACTGCCGATGCCGATAAAAGTACCGAATGACCTTCCTGCAGTGGAAAAGCTGCAGCAGGAAAATGTATTCGTCATGACAGATTCAAGGGCTATGACGCAGGACATCAGGCCGCTGGAGATCCTGATCCTGAATCTGATGCCTACAAAGATAGATACGGAGACTCAGCTCACGAGGCTCCTCGGGAACACGCCGCTGCAGGTCGAGCTGGAACTCCTGCAGACAAGCACGCACAAGGCGAAAAACGTATCTCAGGAGCACATGCTTTCTTTTTACAAGACATTCGACCAGGTGAAGGCGAATTACTATGACGGCATGATCATCACCGGCGCGCCTGTCGAACTCATGGATTTCGAGGAAGTCGAATACTGGGACGAGCTATGCGAGATCATGGAATGGACGAAGACGCACGTCCACAGCACGTTCCACATATGCTGGGGCGCTCAGGCCGGCCTCTACTACCATTACGGCATACAGAAACACATACTGCCTGAAAAACTATCCGGCGTGTACGAGCACAGGCTCGACTACAGCAAAGGCATGCTTTTCAGGGGATTCGACGATATTTTCTATGTTCCTCATTCGAGGAATACCACTGTTTACAGAGAAGATATAGAAAAAATACCGGAGCTCAAGGTCATCGCCAGCTCCGACAAGGCCGGAGTTTTTGCCGTGAAATCGGAAAACGACAGGCAGATATTCATCATGGGCCATTCGGAGTACGACTGGGACACGCTGAAAAAGGAATATGAGCGTGATAAAAAGGCAGGCCTTGATCCGAAGGTGCCTGACAACTATTTCCCGAATGACGACGACACGAAGCCGCCGATCGTCAGATGGCGCTCGTGCGCGAACCTGCTCTACTCGAACTGGCTTAACTACTTCGTCTACCAGTCGACGCCTTATGATATCCGAAGGATAAACGAAGAAGATCTTGCGCAGGATATCGTCGACAGGGCAGGAAAGGCCGAAGTCAAAGTCGCGAAGTTCGGGGGCACGTCGCTCGCGGACGCGGACGCTTTCAGGCGCGTGGCTGACATACTGAAGTCCGACGCTTCAAGGAAATATACTGTCGTTTCCGCGCCGGGATATATTTCGGAATACGATATCAAAGTGACAGATCTCCTCGTGAGAGCGGTCGACGCTTTTGACGCGGGTGATAAAGAAAAAGCGGATGGATACATAGACAGGGCAGCCGCGCGTTTTGACGCTATCGCTCAGGATCTCGGCATAGATATAGACGAGACAGCTCAGTGGGAAGGATTCAGGAGGAACTTTTTCTCAGGCGCCGGAAGGGCGTACCTCGTGAGCAGGGGCGAATACTCATGCGCGAGACTCCTCGCGAGATTCGCAGGCTGCGATTTCGTAGACGCCGCAGAGATCATAAAGTTCAGCACGAACGGGAAATTCGACAGGGAAAGCACGTCTGCCGCTGTAAAAAAAGTCCTTTCAGGGAAGGAGCGCGCGGTGATCCCGGGATTCTACGGATCGGACGCGTCGGGAGAAGTCGTGACGTTCCCGAGAGGAGGTTCGGATATAACAGGCGCGATCATCGCCGCAGCATCAGACGCTGACCTCTATGAGAACTGGACAGACGTCAGGGGACTCCTTCTTGCAGACCCTAAAGTGATAAAATCGCCGCTCACCGTTCCTGTCATCACATACAGGGAATTAAGGGAGCTGGCCGTGAAAGGCGCTGAGGTCGTTCATGAGGACGCTGTGATACCTGTTGAGCGGGTCGGTATACCTATGAACGTCCGCTGCACGTCGGAACCTGACCACAGCGGCACGCTGATCGTAAAGAACGCCGACTATTATGAGAGCATGCTCGACATTTCCGGCATAACGGGAAAGAGCGACTGCGCCGAGATCACTATAGAGCAGGAAAAGCTCGATGAGATACCGGGCTTCAGGAAAAACCTGAGGAACTATCTCGTTGACCGCGGGATAAAAGTCATAACTGAGCTTTCAGGCGTTGATTCCATAAACCTCGTCGTTTCGAGGGACGAGATAGATGACCCTGACGCGCTTACTGCCGATATAAAGGAAGCGACGGGCGCCGCCAACGTTATGATAGACACCGACATGGCTGTGATATCGGTCGTAGGACGAAAGCTCGACGAATCACCTGCGATCTCCGTAAAGGCGCTCGAGGCGCTTGCGGGGAGCGGCATAGAGATGAAGCTCATAGACGAGGCTGCAGGCAGGATAAGCATGACGATAGGCGTGAGAAAAGACAGCTATATCGCAGGCGTGAAAGCCATATATGAAACCTTCACGAGAAAAGGACCGGAGGACTGAGTATGGCATGGGCGGGCTGAAAGCCCGCGCTGCATAGCCTGTTGATCTTAAAATCAACAAAAAAAGGACTTGCCTAGGCAAGTCCTTTGTTTTTTTATCTGATATTCTGTTTACGCGATCCCCGCGGCCGGCTTTAATTGCCTGAAGTTATAAACGGCGCGATGGCGCCTGCCATCTGGAATCTCGGCATAGTCTGGAGAAGGATATTTCCCGGACCTGTGACGACCGTATTGAACAGGCCTTCACCGCCGAAAATCATGTTCTTCACGCCCGGAACTGTCTGGATATCCATAGAGCATGTCGCATCCATTGCAGCGAGATAACCTGTGTCGACTACGATCTGCTGACCGGCTTCCAGCCTGTACTCGCAGACGGATCCGTCGATCTCGATGAACGCCGTGCCCTGGCCTGAGAGTTTCTGCATGATGAAGCCCTCGCCGCCGAATAATCCCGATCCTAATTTTTTCTGGAAGAATATCGAGAGTTCAACGCCCTCCTCGCATGCGATGAACGCTGTCTTCTGGCATACGAGTTCGTGTCCCGGTTCTATCTTATACGCTCTGATAGAGCCCGGGAATGATGATGCGAACGCTATTTTGCCCGGTCCGCCCTGGGCTGTGTATCTGTTCTGGAAAAATGATTCGCCGGAGAATATCCTGCCGAACGCCTTCTTTACTCCGCCGTTAGTACCTGTCTGCATGACCATGTTCGGAGTCATCCAGCTCATCGCTCCGCCTTCGCAGAGGAGAGTCTCGCCGTCCTGTACGTCGCAGATGACTGCAGGGAGGTTTTCACCTATGATCTTGTATTCCATGCCTTTTTCCTTTCGTCAGTCGTGATATTGATAAACCGTAATTTGTCCCTCGATTATATACACTTCGGAATGACATGTCAACTTATTTAACAGAATTATAAAAAACGTTAGCATGGATTTTCGAAAAGCCCGCCTAGTCCCCGTATGATATAATATTCGCAGGACAAAGGGAAAAAGGGGGACGCCATGGAAGATTACATGAAGGATTTTGACGCTGATCTCGTGAGAGACGAGATCGTCGTATGGATAAGGGATTTCTACAGCCGCGTCAATGACGGCGGGAACGCTGTGATCGCGATAAGCGGCGGCAAAGACAGCTCTGTGACGGCGGCGCTGCTCGTTGAAGCGCTTGGCAGGGACAGGGTCTACGGTGTCATGCTCCCGAACGGCGAGCAGGCTGACATAGCTTCGTCGTACGAACTTGCCGAGCATCTCGGGATAGATTACGCTGTGGTGAATAT
>JBJETC010000018.1:0-4807 GCA_051883115.1 Anaerovoracaceae bacterium | reverse complement strand
CTCCTTTTTTTACGGAGAGGCGCCAGAGCGGGGCTGTCGTCACGGATTTCGGGAGTATCAGGACGAATGAGTACGATGACAGCTGGAAAAGCTTCGGGAGCTACATGCGCAGGATGGCGGGGGCCCTTTGCGGTATAAGGGAGCTCCTGTCTGACAGAGGGCTTGTCTTCGTTCATCTGGACTGGCATGTCGTGCACGATGTGCGTGTCATGATGGATGAGATCTTCGGCGAAAAAAATTTCGTGAACGAGATCATCTGGACGTACAAGTCGGGCGGTAGCAGCAGCAGGCGCTTTTCGAGGAAACACGACAACATCATCGTATATTCGAAAACGGGAAACTACAGATTTTTCCCGATGACAGAGAAATCATACAACCGCGGGCTTAAACCTTACAGATTCAAGGGCGTAAGCGAATATAAAGACGAGATCGGCTGGTACACGAACGTCAACATGAAAGATGTCTGGGACATAAACATGGTAGGGCGCACGTCAGGCGAGCGGACGGGCTACGCGACCCAGAAGCCTGAGCAGCTGCTCGACAGGATCATAAGATGCTGCACTGAGCCTGGCGATACATGCGCTGATTTCTTCTGCGGGAGCGGGACTACGGCAGCTGCTGCCGTGATGTCGGGGAGGAATGCCATATGCTGCGATGTGAACCCGGTCGCTGTGGAATACACGGCGGAGAGGCTCTGCGAGGCAGGCGCTGATTTCACGATGTGTACGGGAGACAGCGAAGATGAAGGGCCCGGAGGTCCGGGCGAGGTATTCACAGAGCCGGGAGAGCCGCTTTTCAGAGGGAGCAGCCTTTTCGTAGACGCCGAGAGGATAAGCGAGGGATGCTACGTCATAAGGTTTGACGACAGGAAAAAAGCTGCAGTGCCGGAAGGGAGCGCAGGATCCGCGGGAGCAAAAGACACCGCGGAGGAAGGCGCAGAGGATGACGAGGCTCGCGGACTTCTCGACAGGAAATCGTACGAAGTCTACAGGAAATGCCTTGAGAACGATCCTTTCCAGCTCGTCAGGATGTGGAGCTTCGGCGTCATGGACGGCGACGGGGTGTATGAGCCGTGTGCTGAATTCGTGAGAGGGAGCGGCGGCATAGAACGCGAGAACATCGTTGATGTGAGCGGCAGGACGGACAGCGGCAGCAGGCTCGTCGTGAAGATCGCGGATATACTCGGAAGGGTTTTTTACAGGGAGATATGACAATGCCTGATTTTTGCCGGAGCTGCATTGTATAATAAAATATACACACTATGAACCGGATGATTCCAACGAATGTCCGGTTTATTTTTTCAAAATATTTCATAAATATGCAAATTTGTTCTTAAATATTTATCGAACTCATGGTATAATGGACACAGTTTTTTTATAAAATGTACTGACAGGCAGGAGGCATGTCTTGAAATACAAGGTTTTCGTGGACGGAGCCCATGGGACGACGGGGCTCAGGATCAGAGAATATCTCGATAAGAGGGATGATATAGAGCAGATTGTGCTGCCGGACGACAGGCGGAAGGACCTGGGAGCGAGAGTGGAAGCGGCGTGCGGCGCCGATATATCTATACTCTGTCTCCCTGACAGTGCTGCGGCCGAGATGGCTGACGCCGTGCCGGATGACGTGAGACTCATAGATACGTCGACAGCGCACAGGACCGCGGATGGCTGGGTATACGGGTTCCCGGAGCTTTACGGCGGGGCGAGACAGGCTATTAAAGAAAGCAGCCGTGTCGCCAACCCGGGATGCCACGCCACAGGGCTCATTTCTCTCATTAGACCGCTCGTAGAGAAAAAAGTGATAGCGAGCTCATATCCTGTGACTTCGTTCTGCATAACGGGATATTCGGGCGGCGGCAAGAAGATGATCGCTCAGTATGAGGATCCTGACAGGGACAGCCTGATCGGGACATGCGGCCAGTACGGCATAGCTCAGGAGCACAAGCATCTTCCCGAGATGAAAAAATATTCCTGCCTCGACAGCGAACCTTCATTCTGCCCTGTAGTAGGAGATTTCTACAGCGGCATGGTGATGACGGCAGAGCTCAGGAAGGAGCTCCTCGAGGACGCTATGAGTCCGGAGGATATAAAGGAAGTCTACAGGGAGTATTACAGCGGAGAAAAAATGATACACGTCGCGGATGCGCCTGAGAGCGGGTTCATATACGGCGGAGACATGACAGGCCGCAACGACCTCAGGATCACAGTCACTGGAAACGAAGACAGGATACTCGTCATCTCCGAGTTCGACAACCTCGGCAAGGGCGCGTCGGGCGCTGCGGTGCAGAACATGAACATCATGCTTGGGATAGAAGAAACGAAGGGATTGATATAAATGGGAAATGAAATAGAGATAATAGAAGGCGGCTGCACGGCCGCAAAGGGATTCAAGGCTGCGGGCTGCTACTGCGGCATCGGCGGCAATGAGGAAAAAGGCGACCTAGCGATGATCGTGAGCGATGTTCCGGCAGCGGCAGCGAGCACGTTCACGAAGAACAAGGTCAAGGCTTCTCACATCGCAGTCACGAAGGAGCACATCAGGAACGGCAGGGCGCAGGCTGTGATCTGCAACAGCGGCAACGCGAACTCATGCGCGCCGAACGGTATCGAGGCGAGCACGAAGATCTGCGGCATGGCTGCGTCTCAGCTCGGCATAGACGAGGATGACGTCCTACCTGCATCAACAGGCATAATAGGCGTGGAACTTCCTACGGCTCCGTTTGAAAAAGCTGTTCCTGGTCTCGTTTCGAAGCTGAGTTACGACGGCTCGCACGAAGCCGCCCTCGCGATCATGACTACCGACACGGTCCCGAAAGAAGCGGCGGTAAGCTTCACGATCGGCGGTAAAAAATGCGCGATAGGCGGTATAGCAAAGGGGAGCGGCATGATCCACATCAACATGGGGACTATGCTCTGCTTTATAACGACGGATGCCGCGATATCTCCGGAGATGCTGCAGAAAGCGCTCAGCGCCGAGATCCTGGACAGCTTCAATCAGATAAGTGTTGACGGCGACACGTCGACGAACGATACTGTAGACATATTAGCTAACGGCATGGCCGGGAACGAAGAGATAGTTTCGGAAGGCCCGGATCTTGACACATTCAGGAAAGCGCTGCATGAGGTATGCGTCATGTTCGCGAGAAAACTCGCCGGCGACGGAGAAGGCGCCGGCAAGCTCCTCGAGGCTGAAGTCACCGGCGCGCCGAATGTCGAAGCTGCAAGGACTGCGGCAAAATCTGTCGTGAGTTCGAACCTCGTGAAAGCTGCTGTTTTCGGCGAGGACGCAAACTGGGGCAGGATACTGTGCGCTATAGGATATTCCGACGCTGACTTCAGTGTTGATAACGTGGACGTTGTTCTCGTATCTGCCAAGGGCAGGATCGATGTCTGCAAGGCCTCAAAAGGTCTGGGATTTGACGAGGAAAAAGCGGCTGAGATCATGTCGGAGCATGACATAAAAGCGTTTGTCGACCTTCATGACGGCGATGCTTCAGCGTCTGCGTGGGGATGCGACCTCACATACGATTACGTTAAGATCAACGGTGAATACCGTTCATAAAGATTTAGAGATCACAGGAACAGAAAAGGTACAGGGGTTTTTAACGAAGTATATTTTTATCAGGGGGAGATCTTATGATCCTACAGGAAAATGCTGCTCTGAAGCAGCAGACTATAGACAAGGCAAGCGTGCTCGTTGAGGCACTGCCTTACATACAGCGTTTCAACGGACAGATAGCCGTAATAAAATACGGCGGCAGCGCCATGACGGATGAGACGCTGAAGCAGAGTGTCATCCAGGACGCTGTGCTTCTGAAACTCGTAGGTATAAAGCCTGTCATCGTCCACGGCGGAGGCAAAGAGATAACGAAATGGATGGAGAAGACGGGCGTTGAGGCTCAGTTCTACGACGGCCTCAGGGTGACAGACAGGGACACGCTCGACATTGCCGAGATGGTGCTTGGCAAGGTCAACAAGGAGCTCGTGTCCATGGTCGAGAATCTCGGCGTCAAGGCGATAGGCGTGAGCGGGAAGGACGGCAATCTTCTCACAGTTGAAAAATACATGCCTGACGGCCACGACATAGGGAATGTAGGCCTGATCAAAAGTGTCGACGTTTCGATCATAAATGACATCCTCGAGGATGATTACCTGCCTGTCATTTACCCTATCGGAAAAGATGAGAACGGCGAAGGATATAACATAAACGGAGACCATGCGGCATGCGCCATAGCCAAGGCGCTCAAGGCAAACAAGCTCGTTTTCCTTACAGATACCGAAGGCGTCTACCAGGATCCTCACGACAGGAATTCGCTCATCTCAGAGCTCTATGTGAGCGACGCGAAAAAGCTCATAGAGGACGGCAGCATCCAGGGCGGCATGATTCCGAAGATCAGGAACAGTATCGACGCTGTGGAGAACGGTGTAAAAAGAGTCCATATACTCGACGGACGCATCCTTCACTGCATGCTCCTCGAGATCTACACTGACAAAGGTATAGGAACGGCGCTTCTCAGCGACAATGACGAGAAATATTACAAGGAGCATTGATCATGAACAGGGAAGAAGTAATAAATAACGATAAAGAGTATATTGTAAACTTATATAAAAGATTCGACCTGGTATTTGACAAAGCGAAGGGCTCTACGGTCTACGACATAAATGGCCGTGAATACATTGATTTTTCATCAGGTATAGGCTGCGCTTCTCTCGGCTACAGCGACGAGGGATGGGTAAAAGCAGTCGAGGCCCAGCTTGAAAAATTCCAGCATACTTCAAATCTCTTTTATCACGAACCAGGCGTC
>JBJETC010000017.1:0-4858 GCA_051883115.1 Anaerovoracaceae bacterium | reverse complement strand
CGTCAGATTCGAGCTCTTCTATGCGCTCCTCTTCCTTCTTTTTCTCGCGTTTCGCCTCGCCCTTCTTCAGCTCGGCCTCGTGCTTTGCGACTACTTCCTGAACGGACTTGCCCGTCGCCTTGGCTTCCTTATAAGGGTTGAAGCTTCCGCCTTTTTCTATGATCTCCTTCTGCTTCTTCTCGGAATCCCTTCTGACCTGGATGACTGAGAAGACTACCATTCCGCCCATCATCGCGAACATCATGATCATGTAGACCATGTTGTTCCTCTTCTGGTTCATCGTCCTGAACGTGATGACGTGATCAGATCCGAGCGTATTGCCGCTGTCGTCGCGGAAATCCGCCTTGATGGTGCAGGTGTATTTCGTGTCATCCTGGAGAAGGTCCGTCTTCTTCTGAGCCGCCAGCTTGTTCGTGTCGACTATGACCAGGACGTATTTTTTATTTTTCTTTGAATAAAGGATCCTGCTCGGGAGCGTGTGCCCTTTTTCATCCTTGAATGAAAAAGCATCCTTGTTCGCTTTCTTCGCCGCGGCGCTGCTCACCGGCTTGTTGAAGTAAAGCTTGACGCACATATTATCCTTGGATCTGCCTGTCGCGTTGTTCTCAGGATATGTCTTCGTCAACTTGAGATCCTGAGTAGATGTAGCCGCGAAACTCAGCGCTGTCAGCGCCATGAGGCATACAAACGTGAGGCAGATGATCCTCGCTGCCCTGCTCATTTTTTTAGACTGCATTAAAACGGTCCCTCCATTTCGGTTATATTGAATCGGTATTAGCCGTTATTCCTGAGGCCTTTGAAAAAACTGCTCATCAGGCTGCTGCACTGCTCTTCCATGACGCCGCGAGTGACGTCCACTCTGTGGTTGAGACGCTCGTCTTCGACGATGTTGAAAACCGAGCCGCAGGCCCCCGCCTTCGGGTTCATCGTTCCGATGAAAAGCTTCTCGATCCTGGACCAGACTATGGCCCCGGCGCACATCGAACATGGTTCGCATGTGACGTACATCGAGCATCCCGTGAGCCTCCAGCCTCCCAGCGCTTCTGCGGCGCCGCGGATAGCCTTCATCTCCGCGTGGGACGTCGGGTCCTTGTCCCGCTCTACAGAATTATGTCCTCTCGATATGATGACATCGTCCCTGACGATGACAGCCCCGACCGGCACTTCGCCGATCTCCGCGGATCTTTCCGCTTCCTCGATGGCAGCTTCCATGAATTTATTTTTGACCATGAAAAATAGTATACATCATTTATTATACGGTTTCAATCGCCAAGTGACGGCAAACAACTGTATTCCGGCGTTTTTCTATTGCTTTTGCAGACCATATTTTGTAAGATATTATCGGTTCAGGCCGTGCATACACGGAACACCTGCAGCCATACATATCGACTTTTATAATTCATTCTATAAATACTATCAACAAGGAGAATAATAATGAAGGGTTTTTTTAAGGAATTCAAGGAATTCGCTCTCAAAGGCAGCATGATGGACCTGGCAATAGGTATGATCTTAGGCGCTGCATTCACATCAGTCATCACAGCGCTCGTTGACAACATCCTCAACCCGATCATCGGAGTCTTCACAGGCGGCATCGATTTCTCGAACCTTTTTGTCGCGATGAACGGCGTCCACTATGAAACGCTCGCTCAGGCGGAAAAAGCAGGCGCTCCTGTCCTGAAATACGGCGCTTTCATCTCAGCACTCATCAACTTCCTCATCGTCGCTCTCGTACTCTTCTTCATGGTAAAAGGCATGAACAGACTCAGAGAAAAGACTAAGAAGGAAGAGGAAGCGACAGCTCCGGCTACAAAGACATGCCCTTACTGCAAGAGCGAGATCCCAAGCGACGCTGTACGCTGCCCGCACTGCACATCTGTACTTGAAGAAACAGCTGAGGCTCCTGCTGCGGAGGCGGAATAATTGGGTACTGACATCTGCGCCGCGGCTGTGATCATACTCACAGCGGTCCGATACGGTAAAAAAGGATTTGCGGCATCTGTCATAAGGGCCCTGTCATGGATCGCCACGATCATACTCGGCTTCATGTTCAGCGGGACACTCGCCGGATATATAAGTAAAAAAACTGCCGTTGATGACCATATTTCTTCATTCCTCATCGACAATTTCTCGAACGAGCTGAAGAACTCATCCCTGGCAAAAGACGCCGGTGGCCGGAGCGGTGCTGCGGCTGACGCTCTTGCCTCGTCTGCAGCGTCAGGACTCACGGACATATTCATGACGATCATAGCTTTTATCCTGATCGTGATCGCCGTCTCTGTCGCCGCATACCTGATCTCGACATTTTTCGACGCGGGAAGGCAGAACGGCGTGATAAGCAGGATAGACACGGCGGGAGGAGCCGCGGCAGGTGTTATCATCGGATGCATCTACGTGCTCATAATACTCGGCCTGCTCTATGCCTGCAGAGACATACTCCCGGACGGATTTTCGTCATGGCTCAATAAGTCGTTCGCGGAATCTTATTTCTGCGGGAGCATGTACTCCGACAACCCGCTCGTCACACTTTTCAAGGCAGTTTTCTGATGAAAGGATAAATGATGCGCCAGGAAAAACTGAAAGTAACAGCAAATGAGAAAATACTCCACGACGTGTATTTCATGCGTCTCTCGGGTGACTGCTCCGGCATATCGAGAGCCGGCCGGTTCATAGACATCAGGATCGAAGGCTTTTTCCTGAGGCGCCCAATATCCATATACGACTACACTGACAAATATGTGGACATCCTGTACAAGACAGTCGGCGCGGGGACTGACGCTCTTGCGGAGACACCTGCCGGGGCGGAACTCGACGTGCTCCTGCCTCTCGGCAACGGTTTTGACATCTCAAAGCGCGGAGAAAAAAACCTGCTCGTCGGCGGCGGCATCGGTCTTCCTCCGATCTACTCGCTCGCGAAGGAATTCGTCTCTCAGGGCATGCACCCTGTCGTGATCGCCGGATTCAACACGAGCGCTGACATCCTCCCTATGGAGAGGTTCCACGAGATCGGCATCGACCCCGTCATATCTACGGCAGACGGCTCCGTCGGAGTAAAGGGCTTCGTCACAGACGCCATGAAGCTCGAGGACTATGACTACGTCTTCTGCTGCGGCCCGAAGCCTATGCTGAAAGCCGTGTACGACGCTTCCCCTGACGGACAGTTCAGCTTCGAGGAGCGCATGGGATGCGGCTTCGGAGCGTGCATGGGATGCTCCATCGAGACAAAACACGGGCCAAAGCGCGTCTGCGCGGACGGGCCTGTTTTTTTCAGAGACGACATCATCTGGTGATCTTCTCTTTCTCACGAAAAAAATCATTGCGGGGAAGCCTCCCCTTTCCGGAAAGCCTTCCTCATACGATACGAAAACATATCATTTATATAAAGGCAGAACATGACTGATAAAAACAAGGAAAAACCAGATCTCAGCGTCGAACTCGCGGGAGTCACGCTCACGAACCCTGTCATACCGGCAAGCGGCACGTTCGGCTACGGCGCCGAATACGCGAAGCTCTATGACCTCGACATCCTCGGCTCCATCTCTTTCAAGGGCACGACGAAGGATCCGAGATACGGAAACCCTGTCCCGCGCATAGCGGAATGCTCTGAAGGCCTGCTGAATTCCGTCGGCCTCCAGAACCCGGGCGTTGACGAAGTCTGCGAAAAAGAGCTGCCCGAACTCGCGAAGGTTTTCCACAAGCCTCTCGTCGCGAACATCAGCGGCTTTTCCACAGACGATTACAGATACTGCGCCGAGAAAATGGACGCGCAGCCTCAGGTCGGCATCATCGAGGTGAACGTAAGCTGCCCTAACGTCCACGGCGGCGGCATGGCGTTCGGCACAGACCCGGACGCAGCAGCGGAAGTCACGAGAGCCGTAAAAGCCGTCACACACAAGCCTGTATTCGTCAAGCTCACGCCGAACGTAACTGACATAACGGCCATAGCAAAGGCGTGCGAAGATGCCGGAGCTGACGGCCTCAGCCTCATAAACACGCTGCTCGGCATGAGGATAGACATAAAGACAGGAAAGCCTGTCCTCGCGAACAAGATGGGCGGATTCTCAGGGCCGGCCGTTTTCCCCGTAGCTGTCCGCATGGTCTATCAGGTAACAGAAGCCTGCAGCATCCCTGTGATCGGCATGGGCGGCATCTCTAAGCCTGAAGACGTCATAGAGATGATGATGGCGGGCGCCACGGCAGTCGAAGTAGGGACGGCGAACATCGTCGAGCCTTACGCGAGCCGCGATATCGTGCTCGGCCTGCCGAAGGTCATGGAAAAACTCGGGATAAAGCGTCTCAGAGACATCATCGGAACGGCACATTGAAAAAAATCATTTTTTACTTTCAATCGCCGCGATGCGTGATAAAATAGAAAAAATGCATCAAAGATGAGCAGCCGTCAAACGGCACAGGAGACAGTATATAAATGAAAAAAGACGTTATCATCGCATGCGATTTCGCTTCAGCGGACGAGACATTCGAATTCCTGGATCTATTCAGGGACAAAAAGCCTTTTGTCAAGATAGGGATGGAGTTGTTTTACGCTGAGGGTCCCGACATGGTACGCAGGCTCAAGGACCGCGGCCACAGGATCTTCCTCGACCTCAAGCTCCACGACATCCCTAACACGGTAGAAAAGGCTATGCGCCAGCTCGCAGCTCTCGGAGCTGATATCGTTAACGTTCACGCGGCAGGCGGCAGCAGGATGATGGCAGCCGCAAAGCGAGGCCTTGCAGAGGGAGCACGCGCCGCAGGACTTGACAGCGAGCCGCTCCTCATAGCTGTGACACAGCTCACATCTACAGACGAAACGATGCTCAGGGATGAGCTCCTCATAGACGGAGAGATGAAGGACGTTGTG
>JBJETC010000016.1:0-4890 GCA_051883115.1 Anaerovoracaceae bacterium | reverse complement strand
TGAAAGGAAGGCTGAGATATGAAAAAAGTGATGATCGTAGAGGACAATACTTTTGTCCAGACATACCTGTGCAACATGATAGAAGCAGCGCCGGATTACGCCGTGACAGGCATCTTCTCCGACGCTTTCAAGGCAGCCGACGCTTTCAGGCAGACTCCAGCGGACCTCGTCCTGATGGACGTCCAGACTCAGCATAACCATTCGGGACTTGCTGCGGCTAAAAAGATAAAGGAGTCGTCAAAGGACGCGAAGGTCATAATCGTGACATCGCTTGTCGACCCGGACGTACTCGCCGAAGCCAGGAACGGCTGCGCTGACAGCCTGTGGTACAAGGACAGCGGGGAAGCGGACCTCATGAAGGTCATAGAGGACACGCTCGCCGGGAAGCATATTTTCCCTGACACGTCGCCTGACGTCGAGCTCAGGAAGGATGTCTTTTCGTCTGAGATCACGCCGAGGCAGCTCGAGATACTGAGGTGCTTCGTAAAAGGCATGATGTATGATGAGATAGCCGAAAAGCTCGGGATAACGAACAGCGGCGTGCGCTGGAACCTCGATCAGATCGTGGAGAAATGCGGTTTTGAGAACAAGCATGAGCTCATGGCCGCGGCGATTGACAGCAAGCTTATAGTGACTTATCTTAAGGACGACGAGCAGGACGGGTAAGATACGGCGCGCGTGACCACGCGTTATCAGCGGAAAAAGGCTCCGGTATGACGGGACCATCCGCAGGACGCTACGCGCCGGGACAGATATATGGATCATAAAGAACGGTTTTGGGATCAGATCCCGGGATCGTTCTTTTTTTATATCTGTCACTAACGGTAACGATAGTGAAAAGGTGTAAGCGCTGAGATACCATAAAATCACAAAAAGGAAAGTGATTAACATGTTAGATAACCTGCCGGGCGAAGCCGCGGGCGGGTCCTAAATATAATTATTTCTTTAAGGATATGTTTGAAAGGAGGTTATGGCCCGGCACCGGGCCATAGAGGAGACATGAAGACTACACTCAGAAAGATGCTGGCCATTGCCGCATGTGTGATGCTGATCGGAGCAATGCTGGCAGGATGCGGAAAGAAATCCGAATTAGTCGGCACGACATGGAAATTGACAAAGGTATCATACTCAGGCATGGAGATGACGCCTAAAGAGATGATGGGCTCAGATATGACGGTCGAACTGAAGGATGACGGTAAAGCTCTTGTCAAGCTCGGAGATGATTCAGAGAATGACAAATGGGAAGAGACTGATGACGGATGGAAATTCACGTTCAAGAGCGGAGATAAAAAAGAGACGTTATCAGTCAAGCTGGATGACGATAAGAAGAGCGGTGTAGCTAATTACGACGGCGTGAAATTCTATTTTGAAAAACAGAGCTGATAGCACGGAAGATATAACGAAGCATTTCTGAAAAATAAGCAGGAAGCTTTTAACAGGAGGATATGACTATGAAAAAGACATATGCCAGACTTCTGGTACTGGTCCTGTCAGTGGCCATGCTTGCGGGCGTGACGGCCTGCGGAGGCAGTTCGGATAAGTCGTCGAAGAAGTCTTCGAAAACTTCATCTGAAAAAACTGAAAAATCTGACAGTGAAAGAATAAAACTCGGTACCAATGAGAAAATGGAAGGTACCACTAAACTGAAATCGGAGCAGATCATGATAGAGCCTGCCCTGACAACGAAAGACACTTTCAACGCGGTACTCCGTGTTCACGGCTCAACAGCGTATATCCTGTCAGACGGTAAAGTCAGGCAGTATAAATATGCTGATGACAAACTGACATACGTCAAGGAAATAAAACTTGACAATGAGTACAAGCATATGGATATGATGGATGACGGCACGATAGCTTTAAGCGGTCTTTCGGTGCCTTGCGTCGGTATCAGGGACGGAGAACAGATCTGCGAATATGATGACCTTAAATATGTGGCATTGCATCCTTCCGGTGAGTGGGGCATCAATTACTTCACTGACGGCGGAGCTGCAGAAAAGATCGTATTCAAAGGATCATCAGTGAAACGTACGAGCCTTCCGTTAAGGGGAGTTGATTCGATCAGGTCGGTAGACATCGATAATCATTATATCTATGTCTGCGGCACGCTTAAGAACAGCGACGAACATCCTGTATATATATTCATCTACAACCATAAAGGAAGACTCCTTCGCAAGCTGAAAGACAGCGACGGAGGCAGCCTTGGCAGCGTATCATATACAGCAAAGATCAAGTCCGGATACATGGCCCTTGATGCCAATATGCGCACAGTCAATTTCTGGAACAATAAAGGCAGATATGTCATGGATGTAGCAGCTGACGATGTTTTCGGCACAGACTATCCGTGGCTCGCAAGCGGGCAGTTAATGTCAGATGGCAGCCTGCTGACCCTTATGACTCAGAGACGCGAAGACGGTGAGACAAAAGAGGTCCTGGTCTGCAGACTTACAGGTTTCAAGTAAACACTGCCGGGAACGGGAGTTTTTAACAGCAAGCCAGCGGGAAAGAGCAGGGCAGCGCGTCCGGGATGCCGGTTTTATGAAAGGATTCGTGATTTAAATGAAATATGAAATTAAAGAAGCGCCTTTCTCAGTGCTCGAGTGCCAGCTCGAAGCGGGAGAAGCAGTGAGGTGCCAGAAGGGTGCCATGGCATGGATGACACGCGGCATCGTGATGCAGACACAGGCTGGCGGTATAGGAAAGTTTCTCAAGAAAAAGATGTCCGGAGAGTCGGGATTCTGGAACAACTACGTAGCCGAATCAGACGGGAGCATAGCTTTTTCCATGACATTCCCGGGGCAGATCGTAGCGGTCGATGTATCGAAGACACCGCTTGCAGCTCAGAAGTCAGCGTTCCTCGCATCAGGACCTGATGTGGACATGGACATTTTCCTTCAGGAAAAAATAAGCTCAGGATTCTTCGGCGGTGAAGGATTCATAATGGAGAAATTCACCGGATCCGGCATCGTATTCCTCGAGATAGACGGCGGGATCATACAGAAGGAACTGGCTGCAGGCGAAGAGATCGTGATAGACAGCGGATATCTTGCAGCGATGGATCTGACATGCTCGATGAGGATAGAGAGAATAAAGGGCATGGGCAACATGATCGCCGGAGGCGAAGGCCTGTTCAACACGATCGTTGCAGGTCCAGGAAGGGTATGGCTCCAGACGATGCCTATATCCTCATTCGTAGACGGTCTCATCCCGCATCTCCCGTTCAAGCGTGAGTAAAAAAGGCGGGCGTCATTTCCCGGTTGACTTTCGGGAAATGATGATCATACAATAAAATCAGCCAAAGGAGTGCGAAATGTCATCCTTCGCACTCCTTTTTTCGTTAAAGTCATTATTTTTTTCAGGAGTCATCATGGTAGATCCCGATCTCGCGTATGAGATCTTATCAGTAGTAGAAGAGATACCCGAGGGCAGGGTGGCTACTTACGGCCAGATCGCAAGGCTCATCGGCCTCGACAGGAACGCCAGGCTCGTCGGCAGGGTGCTGAGGGATTCCCATATCTATGGTGACTATCCGTGCCACAGGGTCGTGAACCACTGCGGCAGGCTCGCTCCGGGCTGGCCTGAGCAGGCGGAGCTTCTCCTGAGGGAAGGCGTCGAGCTAAAGGAGAACGGCTGCGTTGACCTGAAGAAATACCAGTGGAAGTAATTTTTTCTATATTTTTTACTCTTGCATCTTAACATTTGTCCTTCGATTTCCTGACATTCAGCGCTGAAAAAGACCGGCGGACTGCAGGCATTTTGACAGCCGCGCGAGGTGGCATCTGCATTTCCTGTGATATATAATGAAATAGACCGAAAATCACGGCCCGGCGCTTTATGAGCCGGGCGCGCACATGAAAAGGGGTATTTATGAACAGGACGATAATGCTTTCACTCGCGGGGCTCTTTATATATTTCGCCTTGCTTCTTTTTGCCGTGACACGTGAGAAGAAGAACAAGACAGTCATCGATTATTTTTTCGCCGGCAGGACGCTCCCGTTCTGGGCGCTTTCCATCACATTCGTAGCATCGTGGTGGGGCGCGGGATCGGCCATTTCTACGGCTGACCTTGCCTACACGGACGGCATGGGCGCCTTTTTCTACTACGGCGTGCCTGTCCTCATTTCGACATTCCTCATGATAGTGGGGGCAAAACGTATACGAAACGTCGGCTTCCTCACGGAAGGCGAGATGCTGAAAGCCAGGTATTCAGGCGCTGCAGCGAAGCTCCTCGCGGTCATGATCCTGATATACATGACACTGGCGGCGGCTTCGCAGATGGTAGGCATAGGAGATTATTTCGGGAACTGCCTTGACATGCCGTACGTACCGGCCATACTCGTCGGGACGGGCATAGTCCTTATATATTCGGCGTTCGGCGGGTTCAGGGCCGTGGTCCTCACGGATATAATCCAGTTCGTGCTGCTAACGCTTTCTGCAGTCATAGTTTTCGCCGCAGGGATGCATTATGCCGGCGGGATATCGGGCATAAGCGCGGCGGCAGTCGAAGCTGGCAAGACTGGCTATATGGACATGACGAGCGGTGTGAAAAAATACATCGCGTATGTCATAACGTTCGGATGTTCGTGGATGATACAGGCGAACGTCTGGCAGAGGATAAGCGCGGCGAAGGACAGCCGCGAGAGCCGCAGGATGACAGTCATGAGCTTTTTCGTGTACATCCCGCTTTATCTCATCGTCGTACTCACCGGCATGGCAGGGTTCGTGCTTTATCCTGACAAACTGCCGAAAGGCGGGGTGATAAGCGCGATAACGAGCGATTACCTTTCACCGCTCGTGTCGGCGATAGTTTTCGTCGGGATATCAGCGGCGATAATGTCGACGATGGACTCGCTCCTCAACACCGGCGCGATGGAGATCATGCTCGACCTCGAT
>JBJETC010000015.1:0-4904 GCA_051883115.1 Anaerovoracaceae bacterium | reverse complement strand
AAAAAAGATTATCTTGAA
This sequence comes from Anaerovoracaceae bacterium, assembly GCA_051883115.1. Lineage (GTDB taxonomy): Bacteria > Bacillota > Clostridia > Peptostreptococcales > Anaerovoracaceae > Aminicella. The sequence goes on along the minus strand of JBJETC010000015.1, from coordinate 4,886 downwards.
AAAATCAAAAATAAAAAGGTGCTGACGGTCGGCTTCGGGAGATCCGGGAAAGCTGCTGCAGGCATACTTTCAGGTTTCGGGATCGATGTCACCGTGCAGGACTCGAGGGACAGGTCGTCTTTCGATGCTTCGCTCCTCGGGGAATACGAGGAAAAAGGCGTGAAGTTCATGCTCGGCGAGGAGCCTGAAGATCCGTCTTCGTATGATGTCATAGTGCTGAGCCCGGGTGTGAGCCCGGAGACTCCTTTTGTCAGCGAGGCGGCAGCGGCAGGATCTGAGATAACAGGCGAGCTCGAGATAGCCTACAGGCTCTGCGAAGGGACGTTCATAGGCATAACGGGCACGAACGGCAAGACGACTACGACGACTATGGTCGGGGACATTTTCAGGAAGGCCGGACGCAGGACTTCAGTCGTAGGCAACATCGGTGTCCCTGTGATGTCGCAGGCAGTCGAGGCCGGGGCTGATGAATGGCTCGTAACGGAGTGCAGCAGCTTCCAGCTCGAGACGACGTCAGAATTCAGACCGTCGGTGTCTGCGATCCTGAATGTGACGCCTGACCATCTTGACAGGCATCACACGATGGAGGCCTATGCCGCGGCAAAGGCGAAGGTGTTCGCGAACCAGACGGCCCGGGATCATTTCGTCACGAACGCTGATGATCCTATATGCGCAGGTCTCGCAGAGAAATGCGGCGCGGACGTCGTTTACTTCAGCGGGGAAAAAGAAGTCGAAAAAGGCGCATTCGTAAGGGACGGGGTGATCACGCTCGCTGACGGCGAAGGCAGTGAGTATCCCGTGATGAAGGCGTCGGAACTCAGGGTCATCGGACAGCACAATGTGATGAACGCCCTCGCGGCTTCGGCGATATGCTTTTTCTCGGGCATAGATCCTGAGACGATCGGAGCGGCGCTCAGAGAATTCCCGGGCGTCGAGCACAGGATAGAATTCTGCGGAGAGATAGACGGCGTAAAATATTACAACGATTCAAAGGGGACAAACACTGACGCGGCTGAGACAGCGCTCAGGGCGGTAGGAAAGGATATAATCCTGATCGCCGGCGGCGACGCGAAAGGCCAGGACTTCACAGACTTTGCCAGGATGTTCGAAGGCAGGGTCAAGGAGCTCATCCTTCTCGGACGCGACAGGGGAATGATAGAAGAAGCGGCTGACAAGGCCGGATATAAAAACTATACGGAATGTGACGATATGGAAGCGTGTGTGTCTGAGGCGGCGAAAACGGCTGTGCCGGGCGACACGGTCCTCCTCTCGCCTGCGTGCGCGAGCTGGGATATGTATGATAATTACGAACAGAGAGGGGAGCATTTCAAGAAGTGCGTAGAAAAGCTGAAAAATCAGTAAAAAAGCGTAGGAAGAGCATAAAAAAGCCGGAAATGAGCGGGGTGAAGCTGCCTTTTATCACAACTGAAGGGCAGGAACCTGCTGATTTTGTCGTGAAGGCTCTCGTGACGGCGCTCGTCATATTCGGCGTCGTCATGGTTTTCAGCGCGAGTTACTATAACTCCATAAGCGCGACTGGCTCGCCGTTCGGGTATCTGAAGAAGCAGCTGTTTTTCGCGACGATCGGAGCTTTAGTCATGGTATTCATGTCGTATTTCGACTACCATAAACTCGCGAAGGCGAACCTTCCGCTCATGATCATTACGGTAGCCATGCTCGTCATGGTGCTCGCAGGTTTCGGCACGACGGTAAACGGCGCTACGAGATGGATAAGGATAGGGCCGATCAGTATCATGCCGGGCGAGTTCGCGAAAGTGAGCGCCATACTTTTTACGTCTGTATATTTCAGGGGAAGCAAGACTCTCGTGAGGTCGTTCACAAAGGGCATCGTGCCTGTGGCGCTTTACACTCTGTTGCTGGCGGCTCTGATAGTCAAGCAGCCTAACCTTTCGACAGCGCTGACGCTGTGCGGCATAGTGTTCGTCATCATGTGGATCGCGGGACTTCATTTCATGTACGGAGTCGTTGCGATCGGCGGTGTGATCGGCGGTCTCGCTGTAATAGCAAAGGTCGGAGGCACGTTCTGGGCAAACAGGATACTGAGCTTCACACACCCGTTCGATAATGCGAAGGGCGATGGCTTCCAGGTCGTCCAGGGTTTCCTGGCGCTCGGGAGCGGCGGCCTTTTCGGTAAGGGAATAGGGAAAAGCGTGCAGAAGACGCTTTACCTGCCTGAGCCACAGAACGACTTCATACTTGCGATCATAGGAGAAGAACTGGGCTTCGTAGGCGTGGTCATACTGCTCTGTGTTTTCGCATGGCTCGTATGGAGGACGCTTATCATAGCGCTGAAGGCGCCTGACCGTTTCGGCATGCTCCTTACGGGAGGCGTGGCCGCGATGCTCGGTCTGCAGGTGCTCCTCAATGTGGCGGTCGTGACATCGTCGATGCCGCCGACAGGAATAGCGCTTCCTTTTATCAGCTACGGAGGAAACTCCCTGTGGATATTCATGGGGTCGTTCGGCGTAGTGCTGAACGTCTCGCGGCAGGAAGCGGCTGCTGAGAAAAAACGGGCGGCCGAGGAGGCTCAGGAGTCTGAGCTCAGAGAAAGCAGAGAATTTTACGATCGCTATCACGGCAGGATCGGAAACGAAGGATTCGGAGGCGGAGATATATGAAAGTCATAGTCAGCGGAGGCGGAACGGGAGGCCATATTTATCCCGCGCTTGCGATAGCGGATAAAATAAGGGAAAGAGAACCCGGGAGCGAAGTGCTCTACATAGGGAACGACATAGGGCTCGAGACATCGATAGTCCCTGATTCGGGATATGAATTTAAGACGGTCTCCGCGCGCTGGCTCGACAGGGACAGGAGCGTGATCAACCTCATGAAGACAGCGCTCGTGAACATGAGGGGCGTCAGGGAATCGCTCAGTATCATGAGGAAATTCAAGCCTGACGTGGTCATAGGAACAGGCGGGTTCGTCTGCGTGCCTGTGGTGATAGCCGGTCACAAATACGGCGCCGATACATACATAGACGAGCCGAACGCATTCCCGGGCAAGGCGAACAAGCTTCTCGAGAAGTACGTGAACAATGTGTTCCTCGGGTTCGCGGACGCGTCGAGGTTTTTCAAATGCCCTGAAAAGCATAAGGTAGTAGGGAACCCGGTGAGAAAAGTCTTCTACGGACTCGACAAGGCTCAGTGCCGCAGGGACCTCGATCTTCCGGAGGATGATTTTATCGTATTGTCATTCGGAGGCAGTCAGGGAGCTGAGGCTATAAACAAGGTCATGTATGAGGTCGTGAAAAAATATGCCGGCCGCGAGGGGTACTTTAACGTATTCGGAACGGGCACGATGTATTATGACGCGATCATCGCCGACATGAAGAAGGACGGCATCGCGGACGCGCCTAATATCAGGACGCTCGCATACATGAAGGACATATACAAGTATATCGGTGCTGCTGACGTCGTTGTCAGCAGGTCTGGAGCGGTTTCCGTCGCCGAGACGTGTCTCACGGGCACGGCATCTGTCATGATCCCGTCGCCTAACGTGACGGGGAACCATCAGTATTACAACGCTAAGTCTGTCGCTGACAGAGGCGGGGCTGTGCTCATAGAAGAAAAGGACCTCACGGCAGACAGACTCATAACAGAGCTCGAGAAGCTCAAGAGCGATCCTGAAGCGCTGGCGGCCATGGAAAAAGCGGCTTTCGACTGCGCCGAGGCTGACACCACAGACAGGATCTACGATATCATAAGGGAAAATCTCGATAAAAAACAGAAATCTAAATGATATACGACGATAACTTTGACAATGATGATATAAAGAGCCGGGACCCGGAGCCTCAGGAAAGCGGAGCGCCTGACGAACAAAGCGAAGACGCGGAGTATGACGTATGGCATCCTGCGCCGCACGCGGAGGAATACGAAGAAGACAGCGGATCCGAAGAAGCGCGCAGCGAAGCTGATGAAGACAAGCTCAGGAAGGAAGGCTTCCGCGAGATCGCGAGGAAGCCTGTAAAGCATGTCAGGAAGCATTACCTTGCAAGGCTTCTCGTAACAGCAGGCGTGATCGCGGCTGTCATCATTTTTCTGGCATCGCCTTTTTTCAGCGTCACGGACATCGAGGTCGAAGACAATTATTATTACACTGACAAAGAGGTCATCACGATGGCTCAGGCCGAGACGGGCAGGAATATCTTTTCCATGCTCGCTGACGGCGATATAAGAAAAAGACTCAGGAAGAACTCATATTTCACGAAAGTCCATCTCAGAGCGAAATTCCCGTCGACACTTGTTATAAAGGTCGAGGAACGAGACCAGCTCGCGGCGCTCATTTACGGGAGCAGCTATGTCGTGCTCGACTCTAAGGGCAGCGTGCTCAGGGTGAGCAGAGAAGATCCGCGCGTCACGCTCGTCGAAGGACTGAAGATCGAGAGCATGAACAAGGGCTCACGTGTAGTCGTTACTGATGAGAAAAAGTTCAACAGAGTCATGACACTCCTGAAAACGATGAGAGAAGGAGACTTTTACTTCAAGAAAGTCGATATCTCTGACGTTTACTATAAGGCGTACATCACTGATTCACTTGTTGTCAGCGGCACATACAGCGAGATAAAAGGCGCTCTCGAGGCCGGGAGCCTGCAGAAAGTCGTCGCGAAACTGCTGGATAACAAGACGAAGCGAGGGACGATCACGATAACAAGCAGCGATAATATAGTTTTCTCGCCGGATATTTAATGATGAAATCGCTAAATAGTGAAAAAAATAATGCAATCATGGATTTAATATGGTAAAATAACTTATATATTTGGAACAAGGAGGAAATGTTCATGCTGCAATTCGAAAATGAACAAGATACTTCTGTCGTACTGAAGGTAATTGGCGTCGGTGGCGGCGGATGCAACGCAGTCAACAGA
>JBJETC010000014.1:0-4941 GCA_051883115.1 Anaerovoracaceae bacterium | reverse complement strand
TTGAACAAAAGTAAGATTACTTTGAGCTAATATGAAAGGTATATGTATACTTCCAAAAATAAAAGCTACAATCAATAAGTTTACATATTTATTTTTTATCAATCCCTTTAGTCTTTGTTGAAGAAACCCCCTGAAAATAATTTCTTGTTACTAAATCTAAATAATTGGTGAATAATTTATTGAATTTGACAATGTCAATTTAATCACTTTTTGTGTTTCATGTCAATAATTTTGTGTATACATTGTGTATTTTAACAAATACATGACACAGATCCCGGACAATACCTTTGCGGGCTCATAAAAAAAGAGCGCCTGTTAAGCGCTCTGTAAGCATATCGCTCATCCTGATGTTCGCATTTGCATTCATGTGGAGATAATCGACAGTGCTCGTATTATAATTCGTTTCTGTGACGACACCTGATCTTGCCATGTCGAAAACAGTGCAGTCGTACTCTTTCGCGAGTTTCAGGATCCGGTGCCTGTAATCCGAAAGCGTCGACCCGTCTCTGTTTTTCGTATCGTACCCGGATGCAACAGGTCTTTTGTATATTTCCCCTCGCTCAGCAGGCGTGCAGAGGATAACGACAGCATCAGGAGCGTCCTTCCGCAGGCGTTCCAGGACTTTCCTGTAAGCGCCCGTGAACGTGTTCTCATCAGTCGAATCCCAGCTCCCTGCAGGGCATCCGAACCCGTAGTCATTCGTGCCGGCGCATATCAGGACTGCATCGGCACCTTTGAACCCCTGTTTCATGGCCCTGTCGTAAATGCTGTTCCTGCCGGATGTCATCGTCGAACCGTTAACAGCTCTGTTCGCCGTCATGCAGCCAAGTTCAAAAGCAGTCCGCCTGGCGAATGAAGGCTCTATCGCGCAGAAACTGTCTCCTTCGATGACCAGCTTCATTTTCCTGTATTTTTTCCCGAAGCGGCGGAACGTCCTGTCGAAGCCGGATCTTATCCCGCCGGCTGTCACAGCCCTTACAGAGTAGCGGTGTCTTGCGACGTCCTGTGATCTGTAATACAGAGAAGACGTAAAGCATACCCTGCGCCAGCGGCCTTTTACCCTTCTGATGACTTCGTACTGATATACTCCTCTGACAGGTTCCCACGCTATGGTCCTCCGCGTGTATCGCCTTATCATAGGCGTCCCCGGCCTGAACACGGCCGTCTTTTCCTCTGACCATTCACCCCCGCAGCCCAGACTGTACGTGACTTTCTGTCCCGGCACGAGATCATGATCCGTGTAATACGTCCTCCTGTGGCCGCGCTGTGTTATATAACTCGTTCCGTAAGCCGTCGTTTTCCTGATCGTATATTTTTTCGCCCCCATCACAGGATCCCACCTGAGAAGGATATATCCGCTCCCGGAAACTACTGTGGTTATCTCAGGATCAGATGTTTCAACAGCCTTCCCCAGGCTGGCGCCCGATCCGGCGCTGTCATGGCTTATCACCATCCATGTGCCCTGGCTCACACGCATGGCTGCCGAGACCTGCTCGGCCGGCACCGCTGCAAGGAGCATGGCAAGCACCGCCGCCGCACATGCGATCCGCCTTAAAGTTATTTTTAACATATATAGTAAAAATTCTCCGTGATATTATTTTATGTCTGAGACATCGACGTCAGGGTTTATGAAGAAATCGTAGTCAGGAAGAGCTTCCTTAAGTTCGCCCATGAGCATCCTTATCGCTTCTTCCCTTTCGATGTCAAAGCTCAGCACGACATCGAGGTCTATTGCCTTCTTCCCTTTTTCCACATAGAACCCGTGCATCTGGAGCGCCCAGTCGTGCGCCAGGACTATCCCTGCCACTTTTTTACGAAGCGCTATGATCTCTTCATCCTGGGTCTCTATGGCGTAAATGCTTATGCCTCCGAGGATGACGTTGTACTTCCTCATTACTTCCAGCGCCGCGTCATGCTGGATCTTCGCGATCTCGCCGGCAGTCATGTCATTCGGCACTTCTATATGCGCCGACCCGACGTACATGTCAGGCCCCAGGCTGTTCAGCACCAGATCGTAGCAGCCGTTCACGCCGGGTATGTCCTTGATCGTATTCTTGACGTCAAGCACGAGCCGGCGGTCAGGACGCATGCCGAGTATGTCGTTGAACGTGTCTTTCAGCATGTCGAGGCCGGACTTTATGATTATAACAGAAATCACAGCTCCGACATATGCCTCGAGGCTGATATGAAAAATAATATATATGACGGCTGAAGCGAGTACGGAAGCCGAAAGCACCGCGTCGAAAAAGGCGTCTGAGCCGGAAGCTATGAGCGCTCCCGAGTTCGCTTTTTTCCCTTGCGACTTCACGTAAGAGCCGAGCACGATCTTTACCGCTATTGCCACTGCCAGGATCACGAGCGACAATGTGCTGTAATCCGCGGCTTCAGGATGGATGATCTTCTTTACCGACTCGACCATCGAGCTCACGCCGGCATAAAGCACGATCGCGGAGACTATCATGGCGCTGAGGTACTCCATCCTGCCGTAGCCGAGCGGGTGAGCCTTATCAGGTTTCTTTCCCGCGAGCTTTGTCCCTATGATCGTTATGACGGACGAAAGTGCGTCGCTCAGGTTGTTCACCGCGTCGAGGATTATCGCGACCGAGTTCACCGCGAGCCCGACAGCAGCCTTGAAGGCGGCCAGCAGCACATTCGCCGCTATACCTGTAATACTCGTCCTTACGATTATTTTCTTTCGTTCAGCGACCGCCATCGCGGCGCTTTTTTCACTTTCCTGCAAAATCCATAACTCCCTTTTATAAAATGTGTTTTCTTCTATTATTCGTGATCCGGATGATACGGGCACGATACGCCGTGGCACTGCTTGTTTTTATCGTAAAAACCGCAGACCGCCCGGCTTTTCCCGAGTTTTACGCCTGTGTTTTTCTCAAGGAAATCGATGCACACGCTGAATGCCGTGAAAGCATCGCGCTTGCAGCATCTCGGGCCGTCCATCTCTCCGAGCGCCCTCAAAACGTCGGCGGTGAACTCCATGTTCCTGCCCCACGATCCGTCAGACGTCAGAGGCCCTGTGCCTTCTATTATTGAAAGCGCCGCTCCGGCTGACGAAACCGCGCCGCAGACGCCCCACTGACCGCACATCGCGCCCGGCATCTTAAGGCCGCGCTCCATGAGTTAATGAAGCGAAGATCCGAGGTCTATGTCCCCGCCTGCGTTCCTGTAGGCTGTCAGAATGCATGCGCCGTCGAGGACGTGATGCTCCGGACCGTTAACGCGCACAAAATCTTCTTTCGCTATGTGCTGAAAAATCACATACGGGTCTGTGCTTTTCTCGCTGCCGCACGCTTCTATTATGCGGCGGCCTCTTTCTTCCATCGTCATGTCATCCATGGTCAGCAGATCTCCCTTTCTCTGTTTTTTATTTTTCTTCAGGACTTTCCGTGTTTTTTCCGAAATTTTCCCCGGTACCTGATCAGAGCGAAGCTCTGTAGATATCGGCTATATCTTTCTCGTCAAGCGGGACGTAAGCATGGTCAAGGCCTTCGAGCACTGCCACATGGTGAGCCATCTCATCTATGCGGCTCTCGTCAATGCCGACATCCCTGAGGTGCATCGGTATGCCGATCGACTCGAAGAACTCGTACGTCGCTGTTATGCCCTGTTCCGCTATGTCGTACAGGCCCTGGTCCTTATCGATCCCGAATACGTTTACAGCGTACTTGACGAACCTCTCGAGCGTATCATCGCTGAGTATGTGCTTCATCCAGCGCGGCGTTATTATCGCAAGGCCGATCCCGTGCGTTATGTCATAGTACGCGCTGAGAGCATGCTCCATGCTGTGGCACGGCCATCCCGACTTGCTGTTGCCGAGAGCGAGGATGCCGTTGCATCCGTAAGTGCAGCACTGCATGAATTCAGCGCGCGCCCTGTAATCTTCAGGGTCCTTCATGATCGCTGCCGTATTCTCCATGAGGCTCCTCAGGTTCGCCTCGCATATCCCGTCATTCAGCAGCGTCGTGTCTGCCGTGAAGTACTGCTCCATCGTGTGGTTCATGGCGTCGGCGCATGCCGCCGCTGTCTGTCTCTTAGAAACAGTGAACGTGTATTCCGGATCGAGGAAAGAGCAGACCGGGAAAAGATGGTCGTCGTGGAAAATGACCTTGTCATTCGTTTCTGTCCTTGAGATGACGCAGCCTGCGTCGTACTCGCTTCCTGTAGCGGCGAGCGTCATGACATCGACGATCGGCAGAGCTTTTTCCACAGGCGCCTTGTGCGTGATGACATCCCATGGTTCTGCGTCAGAGCAGGCGCAGCCCGCGATAGCCTTCGAGCAGTCAAGCACACTGCCGCCCCCGACAGCGAGTATCACATCTATGTTTTTCTCCTTGCAGATCCTGACTCCCTCGAGGACGCTCGGATCATACTTCGGGTTCGGTTCTATCCCCGAGAGTTCATAAATCTCAAAGCCATCGAGAAGACCGATGACCTTCTGATATATCCCTGTTTTCTTTATGCTTCCGCCCCCGTATGTCAGGAGCACCTTCCTGCCGAGCGGCTCCATCACGCTCCTCAGCTTTGCGACAGCGTTTTTGCCAAAAACGAGCCTTGTAGGCGTCATATAATCAAAATCCTGCATAACTGACTCCTTTCACGTGGATAAACTAATAAAAACACTAAAGATAAGTGACAAGCTCCTCCAGCGGTTTTGTTTTTTCATGGTTCGGCAGAGGTCCGGCGCCCTCGGCTGGATAGCCGGCGTCCATGAGGAGGACAGGCATCTCCGTCTCAGGCATGCCGAAAAGCTCTCTCAGCTTATCGATCGAAAACCTGTTTACCCAGCACGTATCTATGCCGATATCCTTTGCCTCAAGCATCATGTGCGTCCCGGATATGGAACAGTCCTCAGGTCCCGATTCAAGTTCCGGATGGCCTTCGTACTGATATGTCGTGCCTCTGTCGTATGTCAGGACGAACATCACC
>JBJETC010000013.1:0-4956 GCA_051883115.1 Anaerovoracaceae bacterium | reverse complement strand
TGTAGACAGTCGCCTCGACGTCAGGCTCCTTGTTGTAAGGGTTCTTTACGCACATTCCCGTTATCGCGGCGCCGCTCTTCTCGTGATAATCGATCATCGCCTGGAAATCTATGTTCGCGACATAGTTGCACCCGGTGATCACGACGTATTTTTCCCTCGCCTGACTCAGGTAGTCTATGTTCGCCTGAAGTGCCTCGAGCCTGTTCTCGTAAACAGACTTCGCTTTCTCCATCGAGAGAGGAGGGATGATCTTGAGCTGGGACGTTTTTCTGTCGAGGTCCCATTCATCTCCCGCTCTCACGTGGTCCATGAGGCTCTGATATCTCTGCGTCGTTATTATGGCGATATTCCTTATGCCGGAGTTCGCCATGTTGGAAAGCTGAAAGTCTATGATCCTGTACCTTCCGCCAAAAGGCAGCGAAGCGAGTGTCCTCGTCTTCATGAGCTCGTCGATGTCGACGTCGTAGCTATCCGCGAAAATTATACCAACTGCATTCATCTCACAGACCTCCTATTTATCATACCTGACGACACCGCCGGCTTCAGCCGCGCCGGCAGGCACCTCAGTTCCTCTGGCTGTAACGGTAAGCTTCGTGGTCTTCATGTCTCCGCCGATCTTCGCGTTCTCGCCTATGACAGTGTCCTTGTCTATGATGGCGTATTCAACTCTTGCGCCTCGTTTTACCGTGACGCCCGACATGATGACGCTGTCCTTGATAACGGCGCCTTCCTCTACGATGATGTTATTGAAAAGCACGGAATGCTCTACTCTCCCGTCGACTTCGTTTCCGTCGCCGCAGATCGAATCGGTGATCTTCGCCGTCCCGCCTGCGTAGAGAGGCGGATTGAAGCTGTGCCTGTAGTAGATCCTCCAGCCCGGGTCGTTGAGTCTCAGGCCCGACTTAGGGTCTATGGCGTCCATGTTGGCGTTCCAGAACGAGTCGAGCGTTCCTACATCACGCCAGTATCCTTCGTATGTGTAGGCGAACATGCGCTGTCCGTCAGCGAGCATGCTCGGGATGATGTTCTTTCCGAAGTCGTTCGACGACTCAGGATCGGCTTCATCCTTCTCGAGGTATGAGATGAGCTTGTCTGTGTTGAAGATGTACACTCCCATAGATGCCTGCGTGCTCTTAGGATGAGCCGGCTTTTCCTCGAACTCCGTGATCCTGCCGCTGCTGTCAGTGTTCATGATGCCGAATCTCGAAGCTTCTTCCCTGCTCACGTTTATGACAGCTATCGTGCAGTCGGCGTTGTTCTGTACATGGTAGTCGAGCATCCACGAATAGTCCATCTTGTAGATGTGATCTCCCGAAAGGATGAGCACGTAATCAGGGTCATATCTCTTTATGAACCTTATGTTCTGGTAAATGGCGTTCGCTGTTCCCTTGAACCAGTCTCCGCCTTTCGCCGCCTGGTACGGCGGGAGCGTATGGAGTCCGCCGAACCTCAGGTCGAGGTCCCAGGGCGATCCCATGCCGAGGTAATCGTTCAGCTCAAGCGGCTGATACTGCGTGAGAACGCCCACCGTGTCTATACCCGAGTTGACACAGTTGGACAGTGAAAAATCGATGATCCTGTACCTCGCGCCAAAAGGTACAGCCGGTTTCGCGATGTTCTCTGTGAGAGGCGCAAGCCTGCTCCCCTGGCCGCCCGCCAGGAGCATAGCGATGCATTTTTTCTTAGCCATGGTATTACCTCTTTCTCTTAGTCTCTTTTTTCTCTTTCTTATCTGTATTTTTATCTTTTTTCGGTTTTCCGTCCGTTTTCGGCTTTGATGCTTTTTTCTGCTCTGCCGCGGTTTCAGCCTTCGATGCTGATCCCTGCTTTGCCGCCGCTTTACGCTTTTCGACTGCCTTCTTTTTCCCGGCCGGCGAACCTTGGCTCACGAGGACTATCCCTGAGAAACGCGGGAGAGAAACTGTGATGTGCTGAGCGAAATTATTGCAGCCTCCTTCCGCCACGCTGTAGGATCTGCGGCGTCTCTTCCCCGTACCGCCTGCGTGGATCATGTCGGTATCCACGACGCGTTCATACGTCCCGGCGTCAGGCACCCCTATATCGTACTTAGGGAAATCAAGGCCCGAAAGGTTGAGCGCTACGACATACACCGGCTTCTCCGGATCGAGCGCGTTCTCCGACCTGTAGTACGTGAAGACGTTGTCCTTCGCATTGTCCGCGTCTATCCAGCGGAAACCGTCGTACGAATCGTCTTTTATCCACAGGGCAGGTGTCTCCCTGTAGAACCTGTTCAGTTCCCTGACGAACGATTTCATCTTGCGGTGCTTCTCATAGTCGAGCAGCATCCAGTCGAGTTCCTTTTTCTCGTTCCACTCGGTGAACTGCGCGATCTCCATACCCATGAAATTCAGCTTCTTCCCCGGATGTGTGAACATGTACACGAGGAAAGCCCTCATCTGCGCGAACTTGTCGTCGTATTCGCCCGGCATCTTGTCGAGGAGCGATTTTTTCCCATGGACTACCTCATCGTGAGATATCGGGAGGATGTAGTTCTCGCTCATGGCGTATGTCATGGCGAACGTCAGCTTGTTGTGCATGCCTCCGCGGAAAACAGGGTCTGACGAGAAATACTCGAGCGTATCGTTCATCCAGCCCATGTTCCACTTGAAATTGAACCCCAGGCCGCCCATCTTTGGCGGTTTCGTGACGTTAGGCCATGCCGTCGATTCCTCGGCGACTGTGATCACGCCCGGGAAATCAGTAAGGAGATTTGAATTCAGCTTCTGGAGGAAGCGCACGGCTTCCTTGTTCTCGCGTCCGCCTTCGTCGTTAGGTCTCCATTCGCCGTCCTGCCTGTCGTAGTCGAGATAAAGCATCGCCGCGACGGCGTCGACCCTGAGTCCGTCGATGTGGAAATCCCTGCAGAAGTAGTAGGCGTCTGAAACGAGGAAGCTCAGGACTTCCGGTCTCCCGAAGTCAAAAGCTCTCGTGCCCCAGCCCTTGTGCTCCATCCTGAGCGGATCGCTGTCCTCGTAAAGAGGATGGCCGTCGAATTCTATGAGGCCGTTCTCGTCTTTCGGGAAATGAGCCGGCACCCAGTCCATGATGACGCCGATCCCGGCCTTGTGCGCCTTGTCGATGAGATACCTGAAATCATCAGGTGTCCCGTATCTCGACGTGACTGCGAAATACCCCGTGACCTGGTAGCCCCAGGAGCCTTCGTAAGGGTACTCCATGACAGGGAGCGTCTCGATGTGAGTGTAGCCCATGTCCCTGACATATGGGATGAGCTCGTCAGCAAGTTCTCTGTAGCTGAGGAGACTGCCGTCTTCCTTCCTGCGCCACGAACCGAGATGGACCTCGTAGATGTTCATCGGGCTCTCGTAGACGTTTTTCATGCGCCTTTCCTTCATCCACGCGTCGTCGTGCCATTTGAAAGGCTTCCTGATGTCCCAGACGACAGACGCCTTCATGCCGCCGTCCTCGGTCTCGCCCTTTTCGCCCATGAACTCGTACGGGTCGGATTTGAACACAGTCTTACCGCTGTCCGATGTCACTGCGAACTTGTAATATCCGCCTTCCGATATTTTGTCAGTTGTGATCTCCCAGATGGTGCTGTCGTCTACGAGCTGTTTCATCGGGTCAGAATCCACATTCCAGCCGTTGAAATCGCCTACGAGGGAAACAGCCTTCGCGCGCGGCGCCCATACTCTGAACGTCCACCTCTCCGTCTTTTTCCCGTCGGCGTCTTTTCCTGACGCTGCCTTGTGAGCCCCGAGAAATTCATAGCTCCTGTAGTTTTCACCTCTGTGGAACAAATATTTCTGAAACGATATATCCTCGCTTTTTTCAATGGTTTTGGCCATTATATGTACCTCCCCGGACGATAAAAACTTCTAGAATAAATTATAGCCTAACGGCCGTTTTTTACAAGATTCTCACATCGCGTAAAACGTAAATATATCGAAAAATTATAATGTTTTCTGAAAAATATCCATTGAAAAAGGGACCCGCACGGGTCCCCTATGATTTTAATATATTCAGCTTTATTTACGCGTTCAGATCTATCTTGTCTTTCAGCAGATCCCTCTGTTTCTCGACATCGTCAGCGTACACGTAGAGCTCTACGTTCCTGACATCGCCGCTCGTAACGTCTGTCGTGAGATCTCCGATCCTTTCCATGCCTCTTCCTGCGTAATACGTCCACGTGCAGGCTGTGTCGGTGTGGAGGAAGAAGTTCTTTATGCCGCGCATGTGATAGAACTCGAGCATCCTCTGGAACATCCCGCTCCCGATGCCCTTTCCTCTGTATTTGTCATTGAGGATGAAAAGCTGCAGCTCAGCGCCGTAATCCGATCTGTCAAACTGCTTCTCTATCTCTGCCGAGTAGTTGCAGTAGCCCGACCAGTGTCTGAACTCTTTCATCCCGACAGGATCGCCTACGAAATGCATGATCTGCGGGACGAAAAGGCCCGCGTACTGGCTGACCATGTAGTCGTCGCTGAGGTCGTGGCATATAGTCACGCCTATCGCTTTCCCGTCATCTTCTGCTACGACTGCGTATGAAGACTGCATCATGAAGAAGAACAGGACGATCCTCCCGTATGTCATCGTGAGTGCATCATGTTCTCTTACCCTTGGCGTGGCCCACATATTGCCGATGATCCTCGCCAGGTCATCAAAATCGCCGTCTCTTAATTCACGAAACTTTATCATCATGTCACCTGCTGAAATGTAATTCTAATCTGTATTATATCCCCCGCCAGAAGTAAAGTAAAGCAAGACAGGCCTGCCTGTTTCAGGGAAAAAATCATGCGCGGACGAAGACTTGCGCCCGCCCGTATCAGGGAAAAATCATGCGCGGATGAAGACTTGCGCCCGCCCGCGCGGCCGCACCACCGGGCAGCAGCAAAACGATCCCAGCCCGGGACTTGAGGCCTGCCCGCGCGGACGCACCCCGGGGTGAGCTGTCGGATCCGGCCACGAGACTCGCAA
>JBJETC010000012.1:0-5005 GCA_051883115.1 Anaerovoracaceae bacterium | reverse complement strand
GTCAAGGATATTTTAGATTATATCTGCACAGAATGGGCAAGACCGCCTCCCTTTCCTGTCTTTACGAGGAAAGCGAGCACGCAGAAGACGAGCGCGAATGCGCAGGCTGCGGCTATCCTCTGTCTGTAAGTTTTTTCATGGCCGGTGAGGCGCTCTGACATCAATGTTTTTTCGTCCAAAATATTTCTCCCTGATATGTATTTTTACAGCCCGGGCCCTCCGCGTTTTTGCCACGCGGCGCCTTATGTCTGTTGCCCCTCTGCTTTTTTTCATATATACTTCCTGTAGGAGGAGCAGCTTGAGCTGTTTATTTTTATATGAGTGCAATAAGAAACATCAGTACGGGCCTCAGGATACTGAATTCCGTGAGGGCCCTCAATTTTCATTCCAGGATCATCGCCCAGGCGCGCGAGTCGGGAAACGTCGAGTCTGAGAAGACTGCCATCGCAGCCGGCACAGACGAATGGGCCGAGAGGGTCCGCGGCATCCTCGACATGCACGTGAACGTGACAGGATCCGAAAATATCCCTGAAGACGACGGCATGGTCATCATCGCGAACCACCAGGGCTACGCGGACATCGTCGCCCTCCTCATCGCCTTCAAAGGCCGCCAGCTCGGCTTCGTAGCGAAAGAGGAACTGAAAAAGATCCCTTATATAGGGAAATGGATCGAGATCATCCGCAGTGTATATATAAAAAGAGGCGACCCGCGTGAAGCTGTCGCCAGTATAAAATCGGGCGCCGCCCTCGTAAAACAGGGCTTCAACCTCGCTATATTCCCGGAAGGCACGAGGAGCAGATGCGCTGCGCCGGGCAAGTTCAAGGCGGGCAGCTTCAGGCTCGCAACGATGTCCAAGGCGAAGATCGTTCCTGTCACCATAGACGGGACATATCATATCTATGAAGAAAAAGGCAGCGTGGTAAAAGGCGTCAACGTTTCCGTGACGATCCACCCTGCTGTCAATACTTCGAAACTCGACAGGAAAGAGCTGAAGGGCATAGAGTCGAAAGTCTACGACACAGTCGTTTCAGCGCTGCCTGACAGCAGTTCCAAGTGATTCAAACAGAGCCCGCTTGACTTCAGGATAAGCTTTTATCCATGCAGTGTAAGGCTCTGCAAGTACGAGACGCTGGTGTTCATCCAGCGTCATTTTGTTATTCACGATGACTTTCAGCCTGTGCATCATGTCGAGGGAGTCGACGAGCTGCGATATGTACACCGTGTAAAATGCGAGAAGGAGTATGAGCTCCAGCCACACAGGCATGCTCTCGAACAGTAAGATGAGCATGCGGAGATCCAGGACGCATAGGAGCGAGAACGCCGCCGCGCCTATGACGAGGGCTGACTTGTCTATGCGCCACATGCGAACGCCGGATATGGCTTTTACGATGGCGAGCGCCGCCAGATCGGCCGCGATGAACAGTGCGAATACGGCTGTTATACGCGCGGCTGCAGAGTCCGTGAAATGCGCTGCCGCAAGGGTGAGCACGCCGTCGATGCCGTACATCGTCGATACGGGCCATTTCATGAAGCCGCGTCTCCCGCGTCCGCCGTCGATCATGTACATGAGCTGTTCTCCGATATTCCCTAAGACGGCGCAAAGCGCGAACATCAGCATGTATATATAGAGTTTGTATCCGAGTATGACCATTTGCACCTTCCCCGGCATCATTCGCCGTGGCTCGAGACACCGCTCCCTGTGATAGGGATCGGGTCGCCGCCGTATGTCGGAGCCGCGTTCCTCGCGCAGTCCACGAAATCCTTCGTGCGCGCCCCGACTTCTCTCAGATCCCTTACTTTCTGGCCTGAATAGACCTTCTGGTCCGAAGCGACCCCGAGACATTCTATACCCTTGCTGTCAGCGTCGTAAAGCGCTCTCGTGAGGTGATACGACTGAGTCACGACGACTGCCCTTTTCACCTTGAAGACCGACTTCGCGCGGCAGAATGTCTCATATGTCGAAAAGCCCGCGTGGTCGCAGAATATGTCTTCCGCCGGCACACCGGCTTTCTTCGTGTAATACAGCATCACGTGGAGTTCGTTGTGCTCGACCGTCCCGTTGTCGCCGCTGAGCAGGATCTTTTTCACGAGACCTTTTTTATAAAGCATTATCCCCGCGTCGAGCCTGTTCTTAAGCATCGGCGAAGGCGTCGTGCTGTTGATGATCCCGGCCCCGAGGACGATGGCGCACTGGGCGTCGAGCTTTTTTATCCTCGACGTCTCAGATGACGAGAGCTCCGTGTGCGATGATGTTATCGATGCCGCTATATTTCCTTTCTCACTGCTAATGACCCTGTAATTTGTATAACCTATGAAAATTAAAAAAGCGATAATTATCGCTAAAATAATAATGAAAATCCTCTTGAGTATTTTGCCCAATATGACTCTTCCCCTGTTCTTTTACTGATTTCTCACTTATGTTAGAATGAGTTTATTATAACATAATTTGACGGTCTTTCTTTGATTCCGGGAGATGATTCACAATAATGACAAAATTAACGGTAAAAACTGATCCTGAGTACGATATCATCATCGAGCGCGGCGTCATGGCAGATTCCGGGCGCCTCATAAAGAGCGTGCTCGGTGAGAGAAAAATCGCGCTCATCACTGATTCCAACGTTGACAGGCTTTACGGGCAAAAGGTGATGGATTCGCTCGATGCTGCCGGCCTCGAAGCGGTGAAGATCGTCTTCCCAGCCGGAGAAGCGAACAAGAACATAAAGACTTACTCATATCTCCTTGAAAAACTCGCAGAAAACGGTATCACGAGGAACGATGCCGCTGCCGCGCTCGGAGGCGGGGTGGCAGGCGACACAGGCGGATTCGCCGCGGCGACTTTCCTCAGGGGGATAAAATATGTGCAGATCCCGACGACGTACCTCGCTGCCGTCGATTCTTCCGTCGGCGGAAAAACGGCCGTTGACCTGGAAGCGGGCAAGAACCTTGCCGGCGCGTTCTGGCAGCCTTCGCTCGTCATCTGCGACTATTCCGCGTTCGAGACCCTCGACCGGACCGAGATCATGTCGGGGACGGCCGAAGCCCTGAAGTGCGCCATGATAGACGACATCTCGATCATAGACGATGTGAAAGCCTGCCGCACAGAAGATGTTATAAGGAAGAGCGTCTCTGTGAAAAAAGCTGTCGTCGAGGCGGACGAGCGCGACACGGGCGAGCGCCAGAAGCTGAACTTCGGCCACACCATAGGCCACAGCATAGAGAAGCTCAGCAGCTTTAGTCTGGCTCACGGCATAGCCGTCGCAAAAGGCATGGCAGCCGAGGCGCGCGCTGCCGAGCGGCTCGGGTTCTCCGACTGCGGGGCCGCTTCTTTTATCGAAAAAATGCTGACGGACGCGGGTTATGACCTCAGCATCCCTTATACAGCCGACGAGGTCCTGAAATACGTCATGAATGACAAGAAAATGCACGGTTCCCGCATCACTGTCGTGTACCCTGACAGTATCGGGCACTGCAGCCTGCATGACATACCGCGCGAAAACATAAGGGAGTACGTCGAAGCAGCGATCGCAAGGTAACTGCTTTAACTACATTTAATCAACATATAACATCCGAAAAAGCCATATCACGATATAATTCTCTTGTAAGGATCGTTTGATGAAAAAACGCGGCCAGAAGCCGCGTGAGGTGAAATCAGATGGAAGAAAAAACGAGTCGCAAATCAGCAGGATCCCCGAAGAACGTATGGCTCACAGCCGCTGCAGCTGCCCTGATCTACCCGGTGTGCAGACTGATCCGCAGGTTCTTCATGTACGAAGCCTCCGCGCCGCATTCGATATATTATCTCGCTGCCGGCGCTGCCGCTGCCGCAGCGGTATTCCTGATTTTCTGCGTGACATGCGTACTGAAAGCCGCTGAAAACATGTAGCCGCCGCGGCTCGGCCTTACTTTTCATAAACAAAGCTGCCCCGCTATACGGCTGTCCCGCGATCCCGGGACATGCACGCTATATTTCTCTTAACCCTCCAATAGCGCTCTCGCAGCGCTTCTTTTTTTTGCCTCGAGAAGCAGGGCCGTATCGAAACCGAAGTGTCTGTACCCCGACTCGCATATCTTCATGTAGCTGTCTTCCGGCACGCCGTACGGCCTGTCCTCGCCGAGGACATAGAGTATGCAGCCGCGCAGCACACCCGCGCCTTCTACATTGATATCCTCATGTTCCTTCCGGTAATACCCGGGGTACCCCTCGTATCTGTCGAGAGCCGCCTCGTCCCCGCTGCTTATGGCATAAACAGCGCACGGGACCAGACTCCCCTTTTTTCTGTCGAGCGAAAGGTAAAAACCCGTGCCGCTCCTGCGGAAGACGAGTTCCCTGTCCGCGAGCACTGCCGTCCCGACCTCGGCCGCGCCGGGACAGCGTTTTGCCATCCTGTCCGGGTCGAGATTGCTGCCGTATGCTATGTAATATTTCCCCATAAAACGATCCTCCCGGGCGTACCTGATGCCCGCCTGAGTTTTTATTTTATCTTAAAATATACGCCTGAAACGCCTGCGTAAAATACCTGCGGATCAGCTGTTCGCGTCGACATCCGCAGATTCGTCCCGCACAGCGCGTTCCGCCGGGTTTTCGCGCCGCTCCCTTGCCTCAGCGATCTTTTTTACAAGGGAATAATAGACATGGCCGGCCTGTGCGATCGGGAAATACCTCCTGAAATGGCGGTACGGCTTCATGTCGTCTTCATCGCGGATGAACGTTATGTCAGCCTCCCTGCGGCATTTTTTCACGAGCTCCCTGTCTATCCTCGCGCGGTAAAATTCGTCCATCAGTATCTTCTCGCTCGCGAACTTCCTGCCGGCGCCGGACGCTGCGAGGCCGGGATCCGGCTCGATCCCCCTGAACACACTGTCGGCATATATCCCCGGAAGGTTCGCGCCGCACTCTGTAAAAGCGTAGCCCGAGCCTCCGAACCTGAAATTCATCTCTATGAAAAACATCTCGCCTGACTTGTCCATGGCAAGATCTATATCATATATGCCTATGTACCCGAG
>JBJETC010000011.1:0-5036 GCA_051883115.1 Anaerovoracaceae bacterium | reverse complement strand
GATCTCTGTTTGAGGTAATTTGCAAGCTTTCCGCATGTCGTCGTCTTACCTGTTCCCTGGAGTCCCACGAGCATGATCGTCGTGAAACCTGTCGGCGAGTATGTGAGCTTGGCGCCTGTGCCTCCGAGGAGATCCGTCAGCTTGCCGTCAACGATCTTTATGACCTGCTGAGCCGGCGTCAGACTCTGCATGACCTCTTCGCCCATGCAGGCTTCCTTTGTCTCTTTGACAAAATCCTTTACGACCTTGTAGTTAACATCGGCCTCGAGAAGCGCGAGCTTTACGTCGTGCATCGCAGAGTCGATGTCCTTCTCGGTCAGGACACCCTTGCCCTTTATATTCTTAAAAGTGTTCTGCAGTTTTTCCGAAAGACTTTCAAAAGCCATATCCTGTAGTTCCTACCTGCTTTCATTCACCGCTCAGACTTCTCACGCCGTCAGCGAGATCGTCAAGAGCCTTCGATATATCATCCGCCGGGGCTTTTTTTCCGTTCATCTCCCTTATGCCGTCTATCTGGCTCAAAAGGGATGAAACTTTCTTTTCCCTGTCGATGTATTTCTGTACGAGTCCGAGCTTCTCTTCGTAATTCGCGAGCTGCTTCTCGGCGGCCTTGAGCGAATCATGGACAGCGGCCCTCGAAACTCCTGTGATGTCCGCTATCTCGGAGAGCGACATGTCGCTGTCGTGCGACATCTCGACCACCTGTCTCTTTTTCTCGGTGAGAAGCTCTCCGTAAAAATCATAGAGAAGGCTTTCTCTTGCAATATCATCCATGACTTTACCATCCGTCATTTAGCTGTAAAGTATTTATACTTTACACAACGTTGACTATATTACAATAAAAAAAGGGCTGTGTCAACTGAAACAGCCCAGATTCTCACGCTTTTACGCATGTTTTTTTCACTATTCTACTGTTACTGACTTCGCGAGGTTCCTCGGCTTGTCGACGTCGAGTCCCTTGGCTACGCTCACGTAGTAAGCGAGGAGCTGGAGCGGGATGATCGCGACGCTCGTGGCGAACAGCGGATCCGTCTTCGGCGTGTAGACCGTGAAGTCTGCGGTGTCTTCTATGTTGTAGTTGCCGTATGTCGTGAGGCCCATGATGTATCCGCCTCTCGACTTGACTTCCACCATGTTGCTCAGCGTCTTTTCATAGACTGAAGGCTGAGTGAGTATGCCGATAACGAGTGTGCCGTTTTCGACAAGGCTTATCGTGCCGTGCTTGAGTTCGCCGGCAGGATAGGCTTCAGAGTGGATGTAGCTTATCTCCTTGAGCTTCAGGCTCCCCTCGAGTCCCGCAGCGTAGTCTATGCCGCGTCCCATGAAGAAGACGTCTTTAGCTACAGCGTATTTGGAAGCGAACCACTGTATCCTCTCCTTGTCCTCGAGCGCCTTCTCTATCTTCTCAGGCAGAGCGTCTATTTCCCCGATGAGTTCGTCGTACCTGGCATCATCTATCTTCCCGCGTTCCTTTGCGAGCTCCACAGCCAGGATATATCCGGCTATGAGCTGAGTGCTGTATGCCTTTGTCGTAGCCACGGCGATCTCAGGTCCCGCGAGCGTGTACATAACGTGATCCGCCTCGCGTGCTATAGACGAGCCGACCACGTTCACGATGGCAAGTGTCTCTATACCCATAGACTTCGCTTTTCTCAGCGCCGCGAGGCTGTCTGCCGTCTCTCCGCTCTGGCTTATGATGATGAAAAGCGCGTTGCTGCTCATGAGGACCGTCCTGTAGCGGAACTCCGAAGCGATGTCAGTCACGACAGGTATGTCTGCGAGCGATTCTATGACGTATTTCAGCGTCACGCCAACATGGTAAGCAGATCCGCAGCCGATTATCACTACCTGATCGTAGTTCTGGAGAAGTTCCTCCGTAATGCCCGTCTCGGAAAGATCGATCTTCCCGTCCTTGATATACGCGTTGATCGTGTCCCTTACAGCCTTTGGCTGCTCATGGATCTCCTTCATCATGAAGTGCTCGTAGCCGCCTTTTTCCGCGGCCTTCTCGTCCATGTCAACAGTGACAGGCTCTTTTTCTATCTCTTCCTGGTCGATGTTGTAAAAAACAGCTCCGTCCTTAGAGAGCTTCGCGATCTCCTGGTTGCCGATGTAGTAAACAGTTCTCGTATACTTCAGGATCGCAGGTATGTCAGAAGCGACGAACATCTCGCCGTCGCCGACACCTATGATCATAGGGCTGTCTTTTCTCGCGGTGTAGATCTCACCCAGGCAGTCCTTGAACATGACCTCGAATGCGTACGATCCCCTGATCCTCATCATCGCCCTGGCGATTGCGTCGACAGGTCCCTGGCCGTATTTTTTATAGTAATAATCTATGAGGTCGACAGCGATCTCCGTATCTGTGTCAGAGTAAAAAGTATAGCCGTTTCTCAGGAGTTTTTCCCTGAGCTCCTGATAATTCTCGATTATCCCGTTGTGGACCGCGATGACGCTCCCGTCCTCACTGATGTGAGGATGAGCATTCGTCTCAGAAGGCTCTCCGTGCGTGGCCCATCTCGTATGGCCTATGCCGAGGTCCCCCATGAGCGAGCGGCCGTCATTCGTCTTCTCAGCGAGGACCTTTAGCTTGCCCTTTGCCTTAACTATGACAGGGTCCTTGTCGCCGTCCCTTACGGCGATCCCCGCCGAATCATATCCTCTGTACTCGAGCTTTGAAAGGCCGTCCAGTATGATAGGCGCAGCCTGCCTCGATCCAACAAATCCTACTATTCCACACATATCATTTTCCCTTTTCCTTGTTATCAGCCGTGATATCAGCGTCCGGGTCAACATCTCCCAAAAAATCGAGAGGCTCGCCTGAACTCAGTATCTCAGCCGTCCTTCTGCACGCTCCGCCGTCGTTCATGCCCAGGAACGATCTCCTGAAATTGCTCTGAGCGACTGACACAGCGTATTTCCCTATCGAAAGGTAATTCTCAAGTTCATACTGGTCTTCGAACATCTCGCCCGGGAGTTCCTTGCTGTAATCTATGTAAGTCACGTCCCTCTGGCTTCCTCCGTCCGGGCAGTAGAACGAAACAGGCTTGTCTTCAAGCACCGCTGTATAGACAGCCGGAGAATAATCGCTTATCACTATGCTGCTTGCCGCGATCGCTTCTTCCGGCGTGACATCTGCCGCGGATACGACATTATCGTATTTCTCCCTCGGTAAAAATCTCGCCCCGATACCTTCAGTGAGCACCTTTTCTCTCGGAGAAAGAGCTCCCCTGCCCGCTCCCGATACGAAATCAGTATCAGGGCATACGGCAAAGATCTGATCCTTGAGAAGCGCCTTTGAAAGTCTCTCATAATCTATCGTCTCAGCGATGACTCCGTCTGCCGAGTTCCACGCATCCGTCCCGAAGTATGACGCGGCCGCCTTCTTCGCGCTCTTCCTCTCGGCTGCAGCAGGGACATAGAGTATCACCTGCTTTCCCCTGAATTCAGGATGCTTTTCGAGGACTTTTCCCTGTCGGCCTCGATCTTTTCACTGTCAAAACAGTCATCGCTGTCAGGGCTCCCTGTCACTGCGATCCTTGACGGATCGAGCCTCATGGCTCCGGCATAAATATCCTTCATCCTGTAAGAGCTTACGGTGAGCATGTCATAATCCCTGTGATACAGGGAATCCACGCACGGGAGCACGTCCGGCTCATCGCCGCAGATCTTTCTGTAGGCCGCGATCCCGTGCCACAGCTGGATGAAACGCTGGCCTTCGCGCTTGCTGTACATCTTGAGTACAGGGACCGGCGAATCCATTACGACCGTCGCGCTGTGGAAAATGAGATCCACGGCTTTTCTCACAGTCTCATCGGACCATGGCTCTGCAGCAGCTATGATCTCCTTATCACCATCTGTCATATCGTAAAGGCGCTTCATGCCGCCTTTGAGTCCATTGCCGCGCGTCGTTACGAAAACAGTCCTTTCGGCGATCTCTCCTGTCTCGGCGAGCTCCTTGAGCTCGTTCTCCTTTTTTCTGTCATCGAGCCATTTGTCGCCTTTTTTGGCGGCCATGCCCTGTACATATTCATCTTCGGCTTCTTTTATGAGTTCCGGCGTCGCCTTCTCGACGCTCAGATAATTCACGTGCTGCTGCAGGATATAGCCGCCTATGACTCTGTATCCATGCAGGCTGCCCGTGCCAAAGCCGGCGTAGCGTCCCATCCTCACTCTGAGCGAGACCCTTCCGCTGTTGACGAGTTCCGCGAGGAAGCGGATCTCCGTGCCCGGCCTGAGGTCTGTAGTAACTGTAAACTTCTGTCCTGTTATGAAAGGTTCCGAAGCGAAGCCTCTGATATCCGCGCCCATGAAAGGCGAGAACTTCACGACCCTGTCGTGTCTGTCAGGCACCTGGTTCTTTCTGTCAGCCTTGTACGTACCCGCATTGACTGTCGAAGCGTTCACACCTATGAGCAGACTCATGCTGTCGAGCAGCGCCCTGCCTTCAAAAGTGATCTTCCTTGTCTTTTCGTCAAAAGTCACGGCTTCGATCCTGAACATCTCAGGATCGTGCATGCTCATCATCCGGATATCGTTATAGTAAAAAACGCCCTTTTTCATCGTACCGTCTACGAAGAGCGAATCTCCGTATTTCAGGTAGAAAAGGTACATTTTCTGATAATTATCGAACCCTTCGGCATTCGCGAGCACATCGTCGTCTATGCTGCGGGCCGCCTCTGTAAGAGCTATCAGGTATCGCCCTGATTCATCCTCGGCCTTTTTTCTTTTCTTCCTGTTCATCGCCGCAGGCGATATGCCCGTCCCCTCAGCCTCTTCAGCACACTCTTTGAGGAGCTCCGTCTTGTCCCTGAAAGAACCGACGCCCGCAATATTGCCGTCTCTCGCCGCCGCGAGCTTTTCCAGCAGTTCTTCCTGCTGCTCCCTGCTGAGGTCTGATTTCAGCGTTTCCTTTTTTGGCAGGTTATCGATGCTTCCATATCTGTCGATAACTTCAACCAATCCGTTCATATGATCCCTGCCTTTCGCATTCTGCCGCTACTTACGCATATCCGCCAGGTACATGACTCTCATGT
>JBJETC010000010.1:0-5055 GCA_051883115.1 Anaerovoracaceae bacterium | reverse complement strand
TTACAGACTCTCTGACAGGGATCCTGAAATATGATCACGATCTGAGCGAAGAAAAGGACAAGGAATTGAGGGCAAAGTATGAAGCTGCTGATTGATGCAAACATTCTTCTGGATGTTCTGCAGGCCAGACAGCCGCATGTTAAGGATTCTTCCATGATCTGGAAGCTCTGTGAAACAGGGCAGGCAGAGGGGTATGTTTCGGCACTGACCATAGCTGATCTTGTTTATATCATGAGAAAAGAACTGGATCCAAAAGGTGTGCATGATGTTCTGAGCAAACTGCGGTTGATATTCCGCATTGCCGATCTGTCCGAAGCAGATCTCAGACAGGCATCTGAGATGGAGTGGAAGGACTTCGAGGATGCGATACAATGTGCTTCAGCAGAGAGGATCGGCGCTGATTTCATTATTACCCGCAACGTAAGGGATTTTGTACAGAGCAGGAAAGTTCCGGCGCTTACTCCGGCTGAGTTTCTGGAACGATGAATCGGGATCTGCCGCTTTTATTTCATACGATGTCACCTGAAAATCCAGCCATGATGGAAAAAGCAAAGGCAGGCGGCTTAAGCTGGATATGGCAGATCACTGCTCCGGGCTCATGCCCGGGGCCTTTTTTTTACAAAAAACGAGGAAAATAATACATACTAAAATGGTATGTAATAAAGTATAAAATGACTGTTTTTCTCTTTTGAAAAAGTCCGGGCTGCAGAAAGACGATGTGTGATGAAGAAAAAATATGGAGCGGTATAACACTGAAATTACAGCGTGTATAGCAATAGATGGAGTCGGATTGACATGGCCGGACTTGATTTTTCTGTTGACAACATATCGTTTTGGTGCATAATATATATAAACACAGAGATAAGTAGGTTATTAAAGATATTTCGGGTCGGCGGGAGCCGGCTCAGGGGTGTCCGGAAGGGGAGGATAGATCATGAATATTTGCGGCAGACGATGTTGCAGCCGGAGTTTTATAGTATAATTATTTTTATGAACGCGGCTCACGGAGCCGGATCGGAGGAAAACAATGGCTGATATCAAGAAATCAATGGAAGAACTTATCGGGGGAACACCGCTCCTCGAACTCACACATATCGAACAGAAATACGGGGTCAACGCCCACATCATCGCGAAGCTAGAGTATTTCAACCCGGCAGGGTCTGTAAAGGACAGGATCGCGAGCTTCATGATAGACGACGCTGAGAAGAGCGGAAAGCTGAAACCGGGATCGACTATCATAGAGCCGACATCGGGCAACACAGGCATCGGGCTTTCTGCGGTAGCCGCAGCAAGAGGCTACAGGATCATCATCGTTATGCCGGAGACGATGAGCGTAGAGAGAAGGACGCTCATGAAGGCTTACGGAGCTGAGCTCGTGCTGACGGAAGGATCAAAGGGAATGTCAGGAGCTATCGCGAAGGCGAACGAGCTCGCGGCAGAGATAAAGGATTCATTCATCCCGGGACAGTTCGACAACCCTGCTAACCCTGAGGCTCACAGGAGATCTACTGGACCGGAGATCTGGAACGACACGGACGGGAAAGTCGATTTCTTCGTAGCCGGCATCGGAACAGGCGGAACGATCACAGGAGTCGGAGATTACCTGAAGAGCAAGAACCCTGACGTAAAGGTCATTGCTGTAGAGCCTTCCGCTTCGCCGGTACTGTCAGAGGGACATGCGGGCTCGCACAAGATCCAGGGTATCGGAGCCGGCTTCGTTCCTAAGGTACTCGACACGAAGGTCTACGACGAGATCATTACTGTAGACAATGACGATGCGTTCGAGCTCGGCAAGGAGATAGGCAGGAGCGAAGGCGTCCTCGTAGGCATTTCATCCGGAGCCGCTGTATGGGCAGGCATCCAGGTGGCAAAGAGACCTGAGAACGAGGGCAAGAACATCGTCGTCCTCCTTCCGGACACAGGAGACAGATACCTTTCGACGCCGCTTTTCCAGGATTAGTTTTACAGGACATGAGCCGCAGGTGAGAGCCTGCGGCATTTTCATGTCTCGTGCCCGCCGGCGGGGTGAAAGCCCTGCCCATTTATGATATACTGAAAAAAACGATTCGATTCCCGGAGAAAGAACATGATTTATCTGGACAACGCAGCCACGACAGAGATGGACCAGAAAGCCCTCGTCAAGATGCTGTATTTTTTAAAGTCAAATTACGGAAACCCTCTGTCGCAGTACAGCATGGGTGAGGAGGCGCACAGGGCGCTCGTCATGGCGCGCGAGCAGATCGCGGAGGCGATCGGGGCGGAACCTCGTGAGATATATTTCACTTCCGGCGGGAGCGAGTCGGACAACTGGGCGATAAAGTCGGTCGCGGGGATGTACAGAAGGAAAAGGCACATCATAACGACCGGAATAGAACACCCGGCAGTCTACAACACGTGCAGAGCTTTGGAAAAACAGGGCTTCAGGGTCACATACCTCTCCGTTGACAGCAGCGGCATGATCAGCGTGAAGGACCTTGAAAAAGCGATGGATGACGAGACGTGTCTCGTATCAATAATGCACGCGAACAACGAGACGGGAACGATCCAGCCGATAGAGGAGGCTGCTGACATAGCGAGGTCGGGCGGCGCATGGTTCCATACTGACGCTGTCCAGACGGTCGGCCACATCCCTGTTGACGTGGAAAAAATGCACATAGATCTCCTTTCGGCGAGCGGCCACAAGTTCGGCGGCCCGAAGGGCGTCGGTTTTCTCTATGTGAGAAAAGGGCTCGAGCTCGAGCCTCTCATACACGGCGGCGGCCAGGAGCGCGGCAGGAGAGCGGGGACGCACAATGTCGCGGGCATCGCGGCAATGGGAACGGCTCTTGCCGGCGCGGCGCACGACATGGACAAGAGGATCAAGTACGAAAAATATCTCAGGGACTTTTTTATCAGCCGCGTGCTGAAGGAGATACCTGAGACGAGCCTCAACGGTTCGCCGGACATGAGGCTCCCGGGGAACGTGAATATAACGTTCAGGGGCTGCGAGAACGAAACGGTGCTTTTCAGGCTCGATCAGCAGGGCATCTGCGCTTCCGCGGGGTCAGCGTGTTCTGCCGGGGCGATAGAGCCATCGAGGGTCCTCAGGGCGATCGGCCTGCCGGACAGAGAAGTAAGGGAGAGCGTTCGTTTTTCCCTCTCGTACAGGAACACGGCGGAAGAAATAAATAAGACAGTAGACACTCTCAAGGGGATCGTCACGGATCTCAGGAGAGACGACAGATAGGAACGGAACAGGAGTTAGGAATTGACAAAGAAGGCAATTATCGCGATGAGCGGCGGCGTTGACAGCAGTGTGGCGGCTTACCTCGTGAAAAAGGCGGGGTACGAGGCCATGGGCGTGACGCTGAAACTTTATGACAACGAGACTGTGGGCGAGTCGCGCGACAAGACGTGCTGCAGCCTTTCTGACATAGAGGACGCGAGGTCTGTGGCGTACAGGATGGATATGCCGTACCGCGTGTTCGACTTCAGCGAGGATTTCGCTAAGCAGGTCATAGACAGGTTCGTGGCTGCATACGAAAAAGGGTGGACGCCGAACCCGTGCATCGACTGCAACAGATACATAAAGTTCAGGAAACTCTATGAGCGCGCTGCCGATCTCGGATACGACTATGTCGCGACAGGCCACTACGCGAGGGTGGAGCAGGATCCCGAGACGGGGCGCTTCCTGCTGAAAAAGGCGGCTGATCAGTTCAAGGACCAGACGTATGTGCTTTACTCTCTGACGCAGGAACAGCTCTCGCACACGCTTTTCCCGCTCGGAGGCCTCGTTAAGGACGAGACGAGGAAGATCGCTGAGGAGCAGGGCTTTGTCAACGCGAGGAAACGCGACAGCCAGGACATCTGCTTCGTGCCTGACGGCAAGTATGCCGGCTTCATAGAAAACTACACGGGGAAAGAATATCCGCCGGGAGATTTTGTCGACGAGGACGGGAACGTGCTCGGCCAACACAAAGGCATAATCGACTACACGATAGGCCAGCGCAAGGGACTCGGGCTTTCGCTCCCGAGGCCGCTCTACGTCAGGGAAAAAGATGTCGAGCACAACAGGGTGGTGCTCGCGCCGAACAACGACCTTTATTCGACAAAGGTGAAAGTGGCTGATTTCAACTGGATCGCGTTCGATGAGCCTGAGCACCCGATCCGCGGGCAGGTGAAGATCAGATACAGCCAGAAGGCGGCTGACGCGATCATCATGCCGATGGGCGGCGGGAAGGTCGCGATACAGTTCGACGAACCTCAGCGCGCTGTCACGAAGGGGCAGGCGGCTGTCGTTTACGATGACGACCTCGTGATAGGAGGCGGAACGATAGTATAAAAACGGGCGGTGCGTGTCTTGACACATGGATGAGCCGCAGGAGCCCGATATAAAGTAAAATTTTATTTGTCATTTCAAAAAAGAAAAGTGCCCCGGCATCGCCGGGACACTTTTTCTGTTATTTCTGTGAACCGGCACAGCCGCCGGTCCTCATGGCTTTT
Organism: Anaerovoracaceae bacterium; assembly: GCA_051883115.1. Classification (GTDB taxonomy): domain Bacteria; phylum Bacillota; class Clostridia; order Peptostreptococcales; family Anaerovoracaceae; genus Aminicella. Next base: position 573 of record JBJETC010000010.1, on the reverse strand, counting down.
CCCGATCAGAAACCGAGTGAGACCATGTATTTCAGAGTCCTGATGAGCTGGCTCGTGTAGCCGTTCTCATTGTCGTACCACGCAACGACCCTGACCTCATAGATCTTTGTTCCGCATCTCTGCGCCAGTGTCTGCGTTGCGTCGAAGATCGATCCGTAATGCGTGCCTACGATATCGGATGAAACGATCTCCTCGTCGTTGTAGCCGAATGATTCGCTCTGTGCTGCCTTCATTGCGGCGTTGATGCCCTCTACGGAAACAGACTCCGTAGGGTCCTTGAGTGTTGCGTCGAGGATCGTGATGGATCCGCTCGTTACAGGTACACGCTGAGCCGAACCGATGAGCTTTCCGTCGAGCTCAGGGAGAACGAGGCCTATAGCCTTTGCCGCGCCTGTGTTAGCAGGTACGATGTTTACGGCTGCCGCTCTTCCTCTTCTGAAAATGCCTTTTCTCTGAGGTCCGTCGAGCAGCATCTGGTCTCCTGTGTAAGCGTGGATCGTCGTCATGAAGCCCGTTCTCAGTTCGCGGTATTCATTCAGAGCTTTTGCCATAGGAGCGAGGCAGTTCGTCGTG
>JBJETC010000009.1:0-5092 GCA_051883115.1 Anaerovoracaceae bacterium | reverse complement strand
TTTAGTCGTAAATAGTCGAATATTGTCGCAAATTGTCGAATTTTGTCGAGATTTTTCCGCCCGAAAAAGTCTGTATATAGAAAAATGCGGCGGAGGCACAGCCCCCGCCTTGTATTTTTCCGCTATCAGACCTCAGTCCCGCGTCTTCCCGTAATATACAGGAACCTGTCATCATCGACGAACCCGAGGTCGCCGGTCCTGAACCAGCCCTCGCCGTCCATGTATTTATCAGTGAGCTCCTTGTCCTTGTAATATGCCTGCGAGACATTCGGGCCTTTCACGAGGATCTCGCCTATGCTCGATGAATCGCGCTTCTCCACCCTGACCTCTATGCCAGGGAGGATCCTTCCGCACGAACCGTTTTTCATGTACTTCTGGTTCGCCGGGTTCATAGCTACGACCGGAGCGCACTCCGTGAGGCCGTAACCCTGTACCGCGAGCACTCCCGCAGTGTTGATCTCGTCGAGCGTGTTCGAGTTCGCAGCTGATCCGCCCGTTACAACGAGTCTCAGCCTGCCGCCGAAGTTCTTGAGTATATCCCTCGTGTAGCTTCCCATGAGGTCGACGCCGATGCGCTTCGTGACTTTGTTCGCCTTCATGGCAAAGCGCAGGCCGTTGCCGCCGATCCTGTCGATATTGTCAGCCAGTTTTTCCCTCAGCGCTTCTATCACCGAAGGCTTGCTGATGAAAACAGTCGGCTTGATATTGCACATCTCGAACTGGATGCTGTCTATGCTGTCATCGTTTTCCTCAGCGCTTGCAACGGCAGCCCCCGCGTAAAGCGGCAGGAGCAGTCCGCATGTGATCTCGTACATGTTGTGCATCGGGATTATAGAGTAAACGACGTCCGTGCTCTTTATATCCAGCATGGACTGAGTCATCATGACGTCTGATGCGATGTTGCCCGATGTGAGCTCTACGCCCTTAGGCTTCCCTGTCGCGCCTGAAGTATAAACGATAGCCGCCGGATCTGATCCGAGCGTCTCCTTGTCGAGGTACTGTCTGTCGCCGAGGCTGATCTCTCTCTTGCCTTCCTCGACGAGGTCGTGCCATTCGATGTATTCCGTCTCAGGGACGCGAGCATGCTCGCCCTGTTCTTTTTCCTCTTCCTTTTTCGACTTCCTGCCGAAACGTTTTTTCTTAGGCTTACCGTCAGCAGCATCTTCGGTCTCTTCATCCGCAGGCGATGTCTTGCGGGCGCCGAATCCGCCGATTTCCTCAGCCTCCTCTTTTATCTCCTCCGATAACTCGTCATTGCCCTTGAAGTAAACGACCATGTCAGCCCTGATCAGGCCTTCCTCGATCATCTCTCTGAAGAGGCGCAGGTACTTCATCGAAGTGAATACGACTGAGACCTCAGCCTCGTTCAGCCTCCTCGCGATCTCCGCCTTATCAGCTGCGATCTCTACAGGTACTATGATCCCGACGCCTGACGCGACTGACAGGAACGTGATCTGCCACTCATATGAGGAACTGCCCATAACGGCGATGCGCCTTCCTGTAAGGTCCCTGTTCATCATCGCGGTGCCGAGGCCTTCTATATCAGCGAGAGCGTGCTGGTACGTCACTTCTACGCATGAATCGCCGTCAACGCTGCCCTCGGCGTATCTCTGGATGAACGCCGTCTTGGAAGCATACTTCTGGAAAGAGTTCTGGACGAGCGAGCGGATGTCCGACGCCGGGTCGAGTTCTTTCTGCGTGATATACGGATCAACGGAGTTCCTGAGCTTCGTGAGAGCTTTCTTCACCGTTTTTTCCTCTGTATATTTAGCGTCATGCCAGTCTACAGGGCCTTCAGTCTTGTCGACGATGTTGTTCCCGTAGCGCCTGATCTTGCCGCTCGTAGTCTTGATGAAAGGCTCCTTGCGGATGTTTATCCTCTTGACCTGCTTGTACGGCGGCATCGTGTCGTTTATGTCGTCGACGATGTCTCTCATGAAGTGGTAGACTTCGCTGTCGCCGGTGATCTGTCTCTCCTTGAGGAGATCCTGGTTAGGATAAATGTCTGCCGTGACGATGACGTTGCCGATCCTCGCATCCTTGACGCCGTGGACGATGACCTCCTGGACGTACTCGTTCTTCATCAGGACGTCTTCGACTTCCTCAGGGAAAATGTTCTTTCCGCCCTTCGTGACGATGACTGTCTTGTTCCTGCCCGTCACGTAAACGTAGCCTTCGCTGTCTACGTATCCGAGGTCCCCTGTGTAGAGCCAGCCGTCTCTCAGCGTCTCATTCGTGGCCTCTTCGTTTTCATAATATCCCTTCATGACGGAAGGTCCCTGTACGATGAGCTCGCCCACGCCGTCCTCGTCAGGGTTAACGACCTTTACAGTCGTTCCCGGGAGCGGCTTTCCTGCTGACTCAGGGTTCCTCTCTTTGTCCGAGTTCATGGCGATGATAGGCGAGTTCTCGCTCATGCCGTATCCCTGGAGCATCGGGAGTCCCATGGCTTCGAAATCCTCTATGATAAAAGGATCCGCGGCTGCTCCGCCGACGATGAAATACTGCATATTTCCGCCGAACGAATTGTGGATGGCGCTGAAAAGCTTCCTGCAGAGCGCCTGGTTCTTGTACAGCTTGAGTTTTTTCGAAAGGTCTATCGCGCGGCGCAGCTTCTCGTCCTCGCCGCGGCGCTTTGCCTGCTTCCACATGCCCTTGTACATCTTCTCGAATACGAGAGGCACGCCGAGCATGACGTTCGCCTTGACCTCGACCATGTCCTTCTGGATGTACTTGATGCCCTCGCAGATGGCGATGGTTTTTCCCTGATAAAACGTCGTCATGATGTCGCATGTCATCTCATAGACGTGGTGTATCGGGAGTATGGAAAGGACGATGCCCGGCTCCGGGATATGGAAATATTTCGACATCTCGTAAACGTTCGATGTCAGGTTCCTGTGTGTCAGGAGCACGCCTTTCGCCATACCTGTCGTTCCTGATGTGAAAAGGAGCGTCGATACCTGGTCCGGGTCGATCTCGGCGTCGATGAATCTGCGGTCGCCGTTCTCGAGCAGCTGCTCGCCTTCGCGTATGAGGGCTTTGATGGAGCACTCGTCTGCCGTGTTCTCATCGAGGTCTCCTGTGGATATGAAATATCTGAGCGGGGAATCCGCGTCTTTTCCGTCTCTCTTATCTGCGATGAGCGGCTCGACCGTCTTCCTCATCTTGTCTGAATAAGCGATGGCCGCCGCGCCTGATCTCTCGATGAGGCCCCTGAGCTCGCCTTCCGGCAGGTTCTTGTCGAGCGGTACGATGACGCCGACGCCGCAGACTGTCGCGAAGTATGTGAGGATCCAGTAGTAGCTCGTCTCTCCCATGACCGCGATCTTCTCGCCCTTGAGGCCCATGTCGATGAGCTTCGTGCCGAGAGCGTCCATGTCGTGTCTCACCGTGGAATATTTGATTGGGACAAAACGTCCCGCTTTTTTATCTTTATATAGGTACGCGTCGTTATCAGGAAAATGATCTGTGCTCGTAACGATCATGTCCTTGAGGTCCGTTATCTCGCGGAACCTGAACGCGTCCATCTTTCTGTCTGTCATAGTCTGCCTCTGCCCCTTTGCCGGAAACCCGGCTGTTCCATTGCAATAACTATAGATATTAATATTTTAACACATTTCGATGTGGTGACAAACGTCGAAACGGCTGATTTGTCTAGACGCGTGGAATGACGCCCCGTAAAAGTGTATAATATATCGAAACGGCCTCGAGAGCCGCGAACTATATGACAGGGGGAAAATACCGAATGTTCCTTTTCAACAGTGTGATAGATATTTTTCTGATGGCAGCGCTGATCCCGCCGATCGTGCTCCTCGTTTACATTTACAGGCTTGACAAAATAGAGCCGGAACCGCCCGGCCTCGTCCTGAAGCTCGTCCTGCTCGGCGCGTGCTCGATCATCCCTACGATCGTCCTCGAGACGATAGGCCAGGACCTCATAATGCCGAGATTTTTCGCCGGCGCATCTCCTCTCGTGAGGAACATCTTTCTTTATTTCATCGTCGTCGCCTGCTCCGAGGAGGGCATGAAGCTGCTTTTCCTGAAAAAAGGCTGCTGGTATGACCCGAATTTCAACTACAGGTTCGACGCGATCGTCTACGCCGTATCTGTCGGCCTCGGCTTTGCAGCCGGCGAGAACATAGAGTACGTCTTTGCGTACGGCCTTTCCACGGCTCTCGTCCGCGCTGTCACAGCCATCCCGGGCCACTGCATTTTCGCGATCTACATGGGGTATTACTACGGCATGGCGAAATACAACGATTTCCGCGGCCGCGGCGTGAGGCGCAGGTTCTACCTGACGCTGGCCTATGTCATCCCTGTGCTGCTGCACGGGTTCTACGACTTCTGCGCTTCGTCGAGCGACAACACGCTGACGCTGTGGTTCTTTATCTACATCATCGTTCTCGACATCATCGCGTTCATTTCCGTAAAACACTTCGCCGCGAAGGACGCGCCGCTCTAAGAGTAAAAAAAATACCCTGGGAAAATAATCAAAAAAAGTCTCAAGGAAGCTCTTCTGCGAGCTTCCTTTTTCTATGATCAAGTCTGCCTGCGGGCTTCCTTTTTCAATAGGTGAGCCTGCCCCTTTTTCTCTGAGAAAGCCCCTCCTTTTACCCGCCTTTTTCAAAAAAGAAAAAAGCCGCCTTGCGGCAGCTCCTTTCTGGTTTGATGTTTTGAGGTGTTATGATGTTTGAATGTTTGATTAAGGATTGATTATTATGAAGACCAACTCTCTTTGTTGATCTGGCTATAATATAACCCAGGGCGATGATGATAAAAGGTTGCGACTGTGAAAAAATATTATTTGAATGTGAACATTTTGCCACAAAGCGCGCACAAAATCTAAAAACACCGATATGAGGCGGACCCCATATCGGTGTTATCCCAACATATCCGGCGGATAAAGCTACGGCGTCATTTTATCTTCAGTCACAGGATAACGCGCCGGAAAAAAACTTTTCTCCGCTTATTTTTTTATCCTTTTACTTTAGTTTCGATACGAACCGGAGCTTGTCCAGATCTTTTCCCGTGAGTACTCTGTGGATATCGAGCGTCATATCGCCGATGATATCCGTCCTCTGGTACATGGCAG
>JBJETC010000008.1:0-5096 GCA_051883115.1 Anaerovoracaceae bacterium | reverse complement strand
GGCTTTGAACTTCTTGAGGAGCGAGTTTTTCGCGATAAGGGCTTCCTTCGTCTTGACAGTGCCGTCGATGCTTCCGTTATAGACTATGAAGTCAGCGTCCTTAGCTGTCTCATAGAATTTCTCCATGCTCATAGGGACTGATGTCGAATGAGATGTGTTACCGAGATCCTTGAAGACGTATTCGCCGCCTGCGAGTTTTATCATCGTAGGGATGTAGTCGGAGCTTCTTCTCACGACTGCCTTTCCGTCCGATGAAATGTAGAAGAACGCTACAGTCTTGCCTGTGCTCTTGTACTGCTTGATCTTGTTTATGATCTTTTTCTGCTTCTCGAAGAAGGCTTCTGCCTGTTTCTCGTGGCCTGTGATGACGCCGTAAACTTTTATCCACTCAGTCCTGCCGAGCGGGTCCGATTCGAAACTCGAATAGTCTACGAGCACAGGGATCTTGAGGTCCTCGATCATTTCCTTCGTCTCAGGGCTGTGCGTGATCATCGTTGACTCTACGGTGAGATCACACTTGTTCTTGAGGATGAGCTCGTAGTCAGGCTGGTCGTATTTACCTGCGTAAATGATCTTACCCTGCTTCATGAGCTTCTTCGCCTCGGGAACGGACCATTCGTCTGCCTTGATCGAAGTCATGCGAACGCTGTCAAGAGCGTCCATGGATTTGAACATCGCCATGCACGCGGTCGCGGCGAGGTAAATGTTCTTCACAGGCTTCTTGAGGACTGTGATCTTGCTGGAAAGGCCTTCAGGTGCCTTTTTCCCCTTAGGTACTACGAGGAACTGATCGCCGGAATCCTTTATCTTTATCAGGGAATAGCCGCCCTCATACTTGTAGATATGGAAGTGTGTCGCATAATCGACCTTTACTTCTGATTCATACTTAAGGCCGTCTATCTCAGGCGCGCTTTCCTTCTTCGTGCCTGACTTCGATGTCCCGCCGCCGCATCCTGCGAGCAGCATGAGCGCCATGCAGAGACAAAGAACAAGCGATATTATCCTGATCGATTTTTTTCTCATTTCTTTTCCGCCTTCTTAACGTACGCGTTGTAGAGTTCGACTGACTTGTCCTGCTCTCCGAAAACAGCACCGTAGACCTTGATCCACTCAGCTTTTGCAAGCTTGCTCTTTTCGTCGTCTGAACGGTCTATGATGACCGGCATGTCGAGCTCGGTGAGACGTGATTCTATGGTCTCGAGCGTCTCCTGCTGTTTCTCAGCGTCCTTTACTGCATCGTCCTTTTCAGTTCCCGTGAGGTCGCTGTCGATCTCGTCAGGGATGATTTCTGAAGGGAGGATGGCAAACTTCGTCTTTGCCATGACGAGCTTCGCATAATCAGGGTCATCATATGCTCCTGCAAATACGACGCTCTTGTCTCCGAATGCATCTTTCAGGGCTTTGATCCTGATCTCGTCTTTCCTGAAGCCGAGGGCTTTTATCCTGCTGAGCACGTCGAGCTGATCCATGAAGTCGAGCGCTTTTTCCGAAGCGACATATCCCTTCTTTGCAGGTGTCTTTATTATGACATAGTCTTTTTCCAGGCCTGCAGGGATGTCATAATCCTTCGGGACTATGAGGTAGTTAACGACCTTGTTCCTGTAAAGCACTTCTGTGTACTCGTGGGCTGACTTAGCGATCGGATTGCCTTCATCGTCGTATTCTACCTTGTCGGATGCGACGGTGGCCTTCTTGTAAGCTGTGTAAAGGTAATTATCCTTCGAGATGTCCATCTGGACGAGTGTCACGCCGTGGTTATACTTGAAGATCCTGAAGAGCTTCGCGTGCTTTACCTTGACGGTCTTCTTGTACTTGAGTCCTTCGATCTTCGGGGCCTTGCTGCTGATCTTCGTCTTCTGCTGCTTTTTCTGCTTAGCGGCCTTGGCTTTCTCTTTTTTCACCTGAGCCTTTGACTCGGCCTTGCCGACGTAGATCGTGTATTTGATCCAGTGCGGCTGTGACATCGCTGTCGTCCTGCCGATGATCGTGTTGTTCGAGTTGAGCTTTACAGGGATGACGAATGTCGCGTTCCCGCCGCCGCTCTTCGAGTAAACGCTGCCGTTTGCCTTGAGCTGATCGTATTTGGAACTGCCGAAGACGATCGTTGCGTAGACTTTGCCGTTCTTTACAGTAAGCTTGTTGCAGCGGATGTACGCGAGTCTGCCTGATCCGCCTGACCAGCTGAACGATGACGGTGTGTAGACGCCGTCCTTGAGTGTCGTTGAGTTATCAACGGCTGATGTGCTCTTTGACGAGTCGTCCTTGTACTTCGAGACTTTGTCGGCCTTCTTGTCGTTCTTGAATTTCGTCTGTTTGCCGCTCTTCCTGTAAGTCTTTGAGTTGCTCGAAGTGCTGTTCTTCGAGCCCGGCACAAGTGATGTCCTGCTCGTCTTCTTAGCGCCGTAGCTGTAGAAGATGATGGTGTGCTGGAACCACTTGTTGAGCTTCTTGGAGTGGCCGGAGATCGTGAGCTTTCTGTCAAGGCCCTTTACAGCGATCTTATATGTATAGTAGCCATTCCTGACTGAAGCCTTTGACCAGTTCGATCTCGATACCTTTGCGGCGTTCTTTGCAGTGCCCATGTAAAGGTAATCGTAGCCCTGGCCTGTGAGGATGATCTGTGCTGTCATGTTTCCGTTCTTCGAGATCCTGAGAAGGCTGTACTGGTTGCCCTTTCCTTTCTCGCTGAGGTTAGGCCAGAGGTAGAACATCCTGTTGTCAGTGTTCGACTTTACCTTGTATGTATAGCCGGCTTTGAGCTTTGTCGTCTTGCTGCCGTCTGTCGTGTCGTTGTGCTTGCTGTCGTCTGTCGACGTATCAGTGTATTTCGCGGAGTTCTTCGTGGCCTTTACTGTGATCTCGTATGCTACCCAGTGCTCCTCAGACATAGCCGTCGTGAGGCCGATGATCTTGTTCTCCTTGCCTATCGCGACCGGTATGCTGTACGTCGATGTTCCCGCGTTCTCGTTGATCGTGCCTTCGTAGACCTGGCCGTTCGCCTTGAGCCTGGTGTACTTGGAGCTTCCGAAGACGATCTGTGCCGTTGCCTTGCCGTTCTTTACGGTGAGCTTCGGGCATGTGATCTTTACCTTGCCGGTCCCGCCGGTGAAGCTGAAGCTGTCTGGCTTGTAGGCGCCGTCAGGTATATCCGTGGAGTTATCTACGGTCTCTGTCGAATCGTCTGTGTCTTTTGCCTCGAGCTTGATGGTCAGAGTGTATTTGATAGTGTGAGGCTGGGACATGGCGAATGTCGTTCCCCAGAGCACCTGCTCCTTGTTGAGGGAAACAGGGACGTCCTTGAATACTGACTGGTCGGAAACGAGTTCGTAATGATACGTTTTTCCGCCTGTCTGCATCACTTTCATTGATTTGCTCGTAAAAGTGATGTCAGCGTATGCTTTTCCATCCTTAACTGTGACTGTGTCGCAGGTGATCTTTGTCTTTCCTGATCCGCCTGTGAATGTGCAGTCTGATGACGGGATCGTGTATGTGCCGTCCGCGATGTCTGTTGAATTATCGATCGCGGATTCGCTGCTGTGGTCTTCTGCCGGCTCATCAGTGGCTGATGGTGTCGCTGATGTGACAGCGGAGACTTTAGCAGTCGACTTTACAGTCGATTTCCCGGCTGTGCCCGTCTGAGATGATGACTTTGATGCGGTCCCGGCCTGCGTCGACTCTGATGCGGCAGATGAAGAACTTTCTTCCTTCGCAGAAGTCTTCTCGTCTGTCTGAGTCTGAGCCTGAGCGGCCGTGCTGCTCTCTGTCTGTTCCTGCTGCACGGCTGCGGTCTGACTGCCGGCAGCTCCTGCCGCCGTGTCAGTATCTGCAAATGCCGGAACTGCCATGGACAGAGCCATGGCAGTAGACAGCAGTAATGTTATGATTTTTTTATTGATATTTATCATACCATTTACCTTTTTGAATTTTTATTTTACTTTCACAGATTTTACAGAACTCCATGAAGAATAGATCTTACTAGCGATCTGGTTATATGTGCGAACCTGGAAGTAGTATTTTTTGCCTCTTGAGAGCTTCTTTACAGTCTTCTTTACAGTCTTGTTAGATGTGATCGTGACTGTCTTCGCACCCTTCATGGATCTCTTCTTTGAATATCTGATCTGATATCCTGATGTGTTCTTTGTGTTCTTCTTAATAATTACAGTTGCAGACTTCTTTCCGGCCTTTACCTTAGAGATCTTCGTAGAAGCCGGTTTTACAACATATACGAGGAGAGCTCTGTTGCCGTACCATGAACTCTTTTTAGAGCTGTGTCCTGAAATAGGAGCTTTCTTTACGTAAGCTTCCTGGATCTTTGTCGCTTCAGCTGTATCTTCACTTAATGCCTGTCCCACTTCACTCTTGAAATCAGCGATCGGATAGATGTATGACTTCGTAACAGGGAAATTATAGTAGTAAGAAGAGATGCCGTCTTTGTCAGTTACTTCTTCGTGGTTTACACGCTTTGATTCGTCAACAGTTACATCACTGTCAGAACCATTGATATTTCCTGTGTAAAGATAATCAAATCCCGTTCCTGTAAGTCTGAAGCGTACTGTCATCTTACCATTCTTAACAGTAAGCTTGCCTGCATAGTTATCCTCTTCATGGTTAACACAGAACATCTTGTAGTTATAGACGTTATTAGCAACAGTGTTCAGCTTTACGTCATAAGTCCCGTTGACCGGTTTTGTCGACGCTGATGCGAATGATACAGACGTCATGGCCATAGCAGCTGTAAGAGCAACTGCCGCAATAGTTTTGATTTTCATTCTTTTACTCTCCATTAATTAAAAGTTATATGTTGTTAATTAGACGCCTAGCCTGTTATTGAAAAATAACAGGCCGGGCGAATTACAAACTTAATTTATATTAAATCTGTCCCTTATTTAATTCTTGCAGCTCTCTTTGCGCTCCATGAAGTCTTCTTGCTGCCCTTGAGTGATCTAGCCTGGAAGTAGTATTTCTTACCCTTCTTGAGTCTTCTGATCGTCTTAACTGTCTTTGTCGTTGTGACAGTCTTAGCACCCTTCATTGACCTCTTTGTGGAGTATCTGATCTGATACTTTGTAGCGTTAGCAGCCTTCTTAAGAGTAACT
>JBJETC010000007.1:0-5175 GCA_051883115.1 Anaerovoracaceae bacterium | reverse complement strand
GGCATTCGTCTCTTCCTTCTGCTTCTTGAGATCTGCCTTTACAGAAGCTTCGTAATCCTTCTTGTTGTCATACTTCGAGTATTTCTTTACGAAATCTGTGTTGTATTCAGGTGTTACAGTCACCTGCTTCGAGTTGATAGTCACTGAGAATGTGACTTTCTTACCGCTGAGCTTCTTGTTGTTCGAATAGTTCTTCGGGAACTTGAGGTGGAGTGTGACCTTGCTTCCTACCTTCTTGCCGATGAGGCCGTCCTCGAATCCGTCTATCATGGAGCCGGAACCGATCGTCAGGCTGTAGTTGTCAGCTGATCCTCCGTCAAAAGTCTCTCCGTTGATCTTTCCGACGTAAGAGATGTCGATCGTGTCTCCATCCTTTACCTTGCCTGTCTTTACGCTCTTTGTCGTTTCCTTGGCCTTGACGCGGCTCTCGATCTCGGATTTTACTTCCTTGTCTGTTACTGTGACTTTTTCCTTGGTGTACGTGAGTCCCTTGTATTTGCCTACTGTTACATAGCTGCTGAGATGGAGCCATCTGTATGTGGAGCCGTCGTTCTTCGCAACTATCACGCATGCGATCACTGCTGCCAGAACGACAACAGCGGCAACGATACCGATGATGCCCTTCGTGCTGAGCTTTTTCTTTTCTCCGGCTGCTGCAGCGGCCTTTTTCTCAGCTTTCTTTGCAGCTTTCTTGTCTTTTTTCTCTTCTGCGGCTTTTTCCTTCTTGTCTTCGGCCTTATCTTCTGATTTTTCTTCGGCCTTTTCTTCCTTGTCTTCAGCCTTTTCTTCTGATTTTTCCTCAGCTGCTTCTGCTGCTTCTTCAGTCTTATCTTCAGCCTCGGCCGATCCTTCCGCTTCAGCTTCATCGGAAGCTTCTTCAGCCTTGCTTTCCTCAGCTGCCTTGTCTTCAGCTTCAGGCTCAGCTGTTTCTGCGGCCTCCTCAGCTTTGTTCGCGGCCTGATCTTCTGCTTCGGCTGTTTCCGTGTCCGCGGCGTTCTTGATCTCGTCGTTTTCTTTATCCATGATACTTCTCCTATCAAAAATATTGTATAAAGATTTTATCATTGAAAATCTTTACATTCAAATAAATACGGGTTTTTTCACATATTTGCCACAAAAATTCATCTTTGTGCCAAATACATCTGTATTCACCACTGGCTCAGCGTCGCAAGCACACTGTCGAAACCGTAATTCAGCTGCGACTTGTCGTGGCAGTCGCTCGTGATGATCACAGGACATCCCATCCTGTCTATCTCCGAGAGTATGTTCATTGCAGGGTAAGGCCTCGTTCTGTATCCCTTTGCCATCGCTCCCGTCGTGATCTCGAAGACAGGCTTGCGGAAAGGATCTGACGACGCGATCTTATCGACAGCGTCAAGGGCTGCTCTCAGATAGCGTTCGCTGTTCTCGTCAAAGAACCTGGAGCCTTCGTTGAACTTTGTTATTATGTCAAAATGACCGACGATGTCAGCGCCTGTGTCCTTAATGACTTCAGCCTCCTGCTCGTAGTAGCACTCGTAGTACTCCTCGAAGCTTCCGCCGAACTTCCTGTTCACCGTGTCGAGCGTTATCTCCTCGTTCTCGTCTACGGGATAGTAGCCGTCATCGAGCTTGAGGTAGTGGTTCGAGCCGATCAGGAAATCATAGTCTTCTCTCCTGCCCTCGCCGTAGTGATCGAGCTCGAGGCCGAGTTTCACATCGATTTTTCCCTTGTATTTTTCCTTTTTATCAAGGATGTCTGCTCTGTATGCCTCGGTTTTTTCCCTGCTCATGCAGTAGCTCGTGTCAAAAGGCGTGAAGCTGTGTCCGGAAAAACCGATCTCGCTGAACCCGAGCTTTATTGCCTGCTGTATGAGTTCTTCCGGTGTATCGCTGCCGTCGCAGTACGTCGTGTGCGTGTGAAGGTTCGAAAGTCCGTCTCTGTTTATTATATACATTTTCCCCTCATTATTTTTTACTGCTGTTACCCCTTTACTTTACTACATGCCCGGCTTTCTGGAAAGAAAAAAAGTCGAGGCGCTTTCGCGCCCCGGCTGACCGTATGACAGATCCTCACAAAAACCGGATCTTATTTCCCTGCTTTTTTTCTCCTCATTATCAGGACTGCGATGAGTGCTGCCGCTGCGCAGATGAACAGAGCAGCTGCCGCATAGATGGCCCCGGAGTCTCCTGTCCTGATGATATACGGTAAAGGACCTCTGCTCTGTGTCTTTGTCTTCGCATCGGTCTTCTTCGCCGCTGTGCTGTCCTTCTTGCTATCGTCCTTATCCTTGTTGTAATGAGGCTTTACGATCTTTTCGTCGATCATGGTGATGGCCTTTACGTTTGCGTCTGTTATCCCGAACGTCACGTCATCGGCTTTCACATAGCCGGCCGGCGCCTTGTTTTCCGTCAGTTCATATTTGCTGTCGAAAGAAAGTCCTGCCACCGTGTGAGGCTTGCCGTCAGTCGTCCATGAGTCGACCGTCTCTCCCGTCCTCGTATCTGTGATGCTGAGCTCAGCGCCCTTTACGGCTTTTCCGCCGCCGTCTTTTTTCTCGACTTTAAGCTTTGAGATCTCATTTGCGACCTCTATGTACTCGTCATCGGCGATCTTCCTGCCGTCGACCCATACCTCAGCCTTGCCGCCGTTATCTTTTATCTCGACATTGTACTGATCCTTTACGCGTCTTGTGCCGTCAGGATTAGCAGTCTCGACGAGCACGTATTTCCCAGGCTTGATGCCTGAAAGCGATGCTTTTCCGTCTCTGCTGACAGGAAGTGTCGCAACTTCGCTGCCCTTTATGAATGACGGGATGACATTTTCGCCTGTGTCGAACGCATCCATGCTGCCGTCCTGCTCTGCCGCGCTGTAAAGCGTGAGGCTGTACTTCGTCATGTCGCTCTGGTCTACGAGGCTCGTATCTGCATCATATCCGTCGAGTGTGACGAGGATGTCCATGTCTGTCTCAGGCTCAGGCTGCGGGTCCGGTTCAGGATCAGGCGTAACTTCAGGCTCCGGCTCCTCTGCCTTCGTGCTGTTGTTGTAAACAGCGTAAGGGATAGCGGCCTTCGAATTGTCTGTCTGGGCAAATCTCCTGCTGAAGTCGTAATTGCCGTAGAATGCATCGGCCTCCTCAGCTGAGCTGAAGACCATTATCTGTCCGCTCGGAACGACGTCGAGAATGAGCTCCTTCGTGTCGTCGGAAGCGAGCCTTCCGTTCAGCTTCGTACCCTTTGTGTCTTCAGTTATTATGTATCTTCTGATCGTGTTATCGCCGGCATCTGCGAGCTGCCTGATAAGGTGCTTCCCGTCGAACTTACCGTATGAAAGATCGCTCCAGTCGTAATCTGTGTGAGGATATACCTCCTCTTTCTTTGCTTCGTATTCATCGTCAAGCTTGTCAAGCTCAGCGGACTTAGCCGCGTATGTGTCTACATCCACGAGCCCGTTCATGAGAGGCTTCGATATGGAAACGAGATTCCCGCTGCTGTCGAACTCAGGGAAGCAGATGTCATACCCGCTTCTTGTGAACTGAGTCAGGCCTGTGACTTGCATCTCGTCAACATATGAAAATGCGCCCGTTTTTCCGTTTTTTCTCCTGACATTGAACACTCCGTAGCCTGTCAGCGACTCTGCGTTCCAGTATCCTCCGCGGTATGGCTTTGAGGCCGACTCATACGGCCATAAAACGTACTTGTTGAGCTTCGTCACATTGCCCGCCGCTGCGAGGTAAGGCGTCGATGTCTGCTCGAGCGATCCTCCGTCAAAGAGCATGATGTATGTCCCGAGATCGCGGTATCCGATATTCTTATACAGCGTCGTGTTCGCGCTGTCCCTTGCCGCGCCGTCTGATGAAGCCGCAGCCGCTCTCTTTTCCGTGAGCTCCGGATCGTAGAACTGACTGCTCCCGCCGAAATCAACTGTCGAGAGGAATACCTTTTCAGGTTCTTTCCCGCTGTCGTCAGCTGCAAAGCTTCCTGCAGCGACCTTGATCGTGCTGCCCGAGCTCGTGTATTCCGAACCGATGCCGTAGTCTGAAGCCTTGCTCTCAGGCACTTTGTTCACATAGAAGTCAAAGCTCACGCCGCTCAGAGCTCCATTCAGCTTTTCGTTCAGGAGGTCTGTTATGAGCCTCGTGTAGCGGGCATCGATGTAGTTCTGCCTGAGTTCCGCAGCAATGCTGTTTACTTCGCTGTCTTCCGTATCCATCTTGAAGAAGTCGTAACAGCGTTCGAACCACTCAGTCGTACCGACGTTGGTCCAGTTCCTCTTATCAGTATACTCGTTGTTGATAACGCCCCAGCCGATCCCTGTCCTGCCGTTTTCCACTACGAACTGCTTCCACTGGTCATACGTCGTCAGGCCTTTTGCGTTTGCCGGCTCGAGATATGACATGAGCCTGAAGCGCAGATAAACTCTGATCTCGTTTACACTGTCACCTTCGAAGAATTCATAATACTTCTCATATCTCCCGCTGCGCGCCTTGGAGATCTTGTAGAACGAGTCATAGCGTTTTGTCGAGAACTCACGATGAGCCTTGTTCCACGCAGCGTCCCATTCAGGGTTGTATTTCCCGTCGATCTTCAGAGGGATACCCGATGTCTCCTCGAATTCTTCTGCTTCTTTTACAACTTCATTGAATGTGAGATCGACATCATCGTCGTATTCCTTCGCAGCCTGAGCCTTGAGCGCTTCTTTCTCGACATCTGTTATCTGTACGTTCACGCCGGAGTCCTTAAGGTCGAGTTTTTTCTGATATGACAAAGCATAGACCTAGGCGTCACTCAGATCATCTGCCGGCGAACTCGTCCACGCTGACGCTGCCCCCGTGCTCATCGTCATGCACATCGCTGCTGTCAGCAAAATCGCTGCTGCTCTTTTCATCATGCGTCTGGTCTTCATAACTATCACCTATATATTAACAGTAAAATAACTGACTGATACATTTGCAACAATTTAATTATATAAATTTTTTATCACATTTTTACATTCTTGTCAATAAACAGTCATACGTCTATCTTTACAGCAGTAATCCCTGCTCTCCAACGCTTTACTGCGTTACAGCAAAAAAATAATGGCCCGAAGGCCATTAAAAAAATTTTCTATATGTTATTTATGAGACTCAGGCGTCCTGTCCGGGAGCCCCCTGTGCTCCCTTTGACGTATGGTACTCCTGCTTGTCTTTTTTATCT
>JBJETC010000006.1:0-5192 GCA_051883115.1 Anaerovoracaceae bacterium | reverse complement strand
ACACCTATGACCGATACGACCTTTTTATAGATCGCGTACGTTATCCCCGAAGAGACGAGCGACGAAATGAGGCCTATGATCATTCCCTCCACGAGGAAAGGCCCTCGTATGAACCAGTTCGTCGCGCCGATGTATTTCATGATCGAGATCTCTCTCGCCCTCGCGAAGACCGTCAGCTTTATGGTGTTCGAGACGACTACCATCGAGACGATCACCAGGAACACCATGACTACGATCGCTCCTATCTGCAGGAAGCTCGTCACCTTCGTCAGTTTATCGACTGTTTCCTTATAGTATTTCGTGCTCTCGACCCCTTCGTGCGCGGCCGCGAGCTTGTTCACATTATCAGCTGCGTCGAGCGATTTCACCTTTACGAGCAGTGAGTTCGGAAGAGGATTGCCCCCGAGTGAGTCAAGCAGGTATCCGCTGCTTCCCCATCTCTGCTTCATGATCTTGAGAGCTTCTTCCTTCGATCTGTACTCGACCTTCGCTACGCCGTCTATTCCCGTCAGATCATTCATGATCTGCTTCGCTTCAGTCTTGCTGACGTCATCCTTCAGGAAGACTTCCACTGTATCGTAGTCTCTCCTGACCATCTCCGTAAAGAGATTCACATTGACGCTCACCACAAAGAACACGCCCAGGATGAGCATCATGGCGCTTATGGCGAAAATCGAAGCGAGGCTCAGGCCCTTGTTCCTGCCTATCTGCAGGAATGCCTGCTTAATATTGTAAAATATCCTACTCATCGTCTTCGACCTCCTCGATTGGCGCCTGTCCCTTGTTATAGCCGTACTGTCCGAATTCATCCCTTACGATGTGTCCGGAATCTATCGCGACTACTCTCTTGTGCATCCTGTCGACGATGTCCTTGGCATGCGTCACCATGACGATGGTAGTTCCTGTGTTGTTTATCTGGACGAGAAGATCCATGATATCAGCTGCTGTTGCCGGGTCGAGGTTTCCTGTAGGCTCATCGCAGATGAGGACCTTAGGGTTGTTGATTATCGCCCTCGCGATAGCCACACGCTGCTGCTCGCCCGCGGAAAGCTCCTGCGGATATCTGTTCAGCTTGTCGCCTATCCCGACAAGTTCGAGCACCTGCGGGACCCTTCTCTTTATCACGCTCCTGCGCTGATGCAGGATCTCCATGGCAAAAGCCACGTTCTCGAACACGGTCTTCTTCGGAAGGAGCCTGAAGTCCTGGAACACGATACCGATACGTCTTCTGAGCTGCGGCACCATCCTCTTGGAAAGTGTCGTCACTTCATAATCTCCTACCTGTATGCTTCCCGAATCCGCGTCTATCTCTTTAAGTATAAGTTTTATAAATGTTGATTTTCCTGCGCCGCTCGGGCCTACCAGGAAAACGAAATCGCCGGTGTCGATATCTATGCTTGCGTTCTCGAGACCGACGTTCTTACCGTCATATATCTTAGTTACGTTTGTAAACGTAATCATGGAATTCCCCCAAATTATTTTTTTAACTCCGGGAAATTATAACATATTCGGGATTCGATTAAAAGTCTTAAGACTTCTTAATAATGAATCATCATACAAACTACAAGAACACAACACAAGAACTTTTCATTTAATTTTTTCTAATTTTGTCTATTTTCGCCTCTTTTTTCCGCCTCCGCCCTGTAAAAACGATGCTATCACCAGCGTATGGGGAAATCAACGGGAAAATCAAAAAAGCAGATAGTTTTTTCACTATCTGCTTGATTTTAATAGATAAAATTCATATTTATCTTAAAAATATACTTTTTATAAAAGTTCCTTCACTGCTTTGACGATATCGTCAGCTGTCATGCCGTATTTCGCGAGGAGCTCATCAGGATCGCCCGACTCGCCGAACGTGTCATGCTGTCCGACCATCCTCATCTTCGCAGGATGCTTTTCAGCAAGGACAGAAGCAACGGCGCTTCCGAGACCGCCGATCACAGAGTGCTCCTCCGCTGTGACGATCTTTCCCGTATCCTCGGCAGCTTTCACGATGATGTCCTCATCTATCGGCTTCAGCGTGTGCATGTCTATCACCCTGACGTTTATCCCCTCAGAAGCGAGCTTTTCAGCAGCGTCCCATGCTGCCGATACCATGATGCCCGTGGCGATGACCGTCGCGTCGCTTCCGTCTCTGAGCATATGGCCCTTACCGAGCTCAAGTTCAGCGTCCTGATCGTAGAAAACAGGAACTGCAGCCCTTCCGAGCCTTACGTAGCACGGTCCGTCATAATCGACGACCTGACGCATCAGGATCTTCGTGCTCGCGTAATCACAAGGGTTCACGACCGTCATGCCAGGTATCGTCCTCATGAGAGCGATGTCCTCGAACGTCTGATGGCTCGCGCCGTCAGGTCCTACCGTTATACCTGCGTGAGTAGCGCAGACCTTGACGTTTGCATGCGTATATCCTATCGAATTCCTTATGATCTCAAAAGCTCTTCCTGCAGCGAACATCGCGAAGCTCGAAGCGCAGACTGTCTTTCCTGACAGCGCGATCCCGGCAGCTTCTGCCATCATGTTCTGCTCTGCTATGCCCATGTCGAAAAAGCGCTCAGGGCATACTTTTTTGAACATTGCCGTCTTCGTGGAACCGGCGAGATCGGCATCCATGACGACGAGGTTCTCGTTTCTTTCCGCTTCCTCCTGGAGGAACTCGCCGTAAGCGGCTCTCGTAGCGATCCTGTCTGCCATCACCACTCACCTCCAAGCTGCCTTACGGCCTCTTCAGCCTGTTCTCTGTCAGGCGCCTTGCCGTGCCATCCGACCTGGTTCTCCATGAAGTCTACTCCTTTTCCCTTTACAGTCTTCGCGACGATGCACGTCGGTCTCTCCTTTTCCGCTCTCGCGGCGTCAAGAGCCTCGAAGATCTGGTCAAAATCATGTCCGTCTATCTCAAGCGTATGCCAGCCAAAAGCCGCGAACTTTTCTCTTACAGGCGCTACAGTCATGACGTCCTCATTCCTGCCGTCTATCTGGAGCCCGTTCCAGTCGACGATCGCCGTGAGCGAGCTCAGGTGATAATGAGAAGCCGACATAGCTGCTTCCCAGACGATGCCTTCCTGAAGTTCTCCGTCTCCGAGGAGCGCATAGACCCTCGCCCCGTTGTTATCGAGCTTGTCTGCGATCGCCATTCCCGCCGCGGCTGCGAAACCCTGGCCGAGAGATCCTGTAGACATCTCGATGCCCGGCACCTTCAGCATATTGCCGTGTCCCTGGAAATGGCTCCCGAGCTTCCTGAGCGTCATCATGTCTTCAACAGGGTAATATCCTCTCTCCGCGAGTGCTGCGTACTGAGCCGGTACCGCATGGCCCTTCGAGAGTACGAACCTGTCTCTCCCCGGCATCTTCGGGTCCTTCGGGTCGATGTTCATCTCGCCGAAATAAAGTGCTGTGATGATGTCAGCCGCTGAGAGCGATCCGCCCGGATGCCCCGAACCGGCATGATAAAGCGCCTTTATCACGTCGATCCTTATATGTCTCGCGATTTCCTCATAATATTCGCGGTTCTGCCTTTTCATACTTTCTCCTTTGTTTAATTTCCAGCCCGGCATCTGCCGAGGCCACATTCGGTTTTATTTTACCATAAAAAAGCCCTGCTGTTGAGGACTTGTTAACATCATATATAGAAAAAGATATTCCGGACAAAAAGAAAAGCCGCGGCTCACACCGCGGTCAGATCCTACATTTTATCATAAAGCGTCTCCATGAACGCTTCCGGTATTTTTTCGCATACATCCCAGGCTTTAAGGCCGAATTCAGTCTTTTCCCTGACGCCGATGTCTCCCGCGAGCCCATGGAGGTAAACGGCAGCCTCAGCAGCTTCAAAAGCACTGTAGCCCTGTCCGGCGATCGACACTGTCATCCCTGTCAGCGCATCGCCTGTCCCGCCTGTTGCCATCCCAGGGTTCCCGGTCGTGTTCCTGTAGATGACGGACATGTCATCAGGCCTGCAGACAAGCGTACCGGAGCCCTTGAGCACCGCTATGGCATTGTATCCCGACGCGAGCATGCTCACGACTTTTTCACGGTCTGTCATGTCGACATCAGGATCCACGCACTTCAGCAGCCTCGCTGCTTCGCCCGTGTGCGGAGTGATCACGGTATCACCCTTCCTTGATTTCACGAGGTTCCTCAGACTTTTCTCCTGCGACAGGCAGTTCAGCCCGTCTGCGTCTATGACTAGAGGTCCGTCAAAACTCTCGAGCAGGAACCTCAGATGAGACTTTGCCCTTTCGCCGGTACCCATGCCCGGTCCGAACGCGATCGCGTCAAAAGAATGCTTCCTGAAATCGCCGCCGGCAGGATCCGTTTTGCCCTTCCGGATCTCCTGTACGGCTTTTTCCCATGTAAGGCAGATGGCTTCAGGCACTTTTATCTGGAGCACATTAAAACATTTTTCAGGGCAGCTCACATAGACGAGACCTGCGCCTGATCTCAGCGCCGCCTCGGCCGCAAAGACCGCTGCACCTGTCATGCCTGCCTCGCCCGCGACGATCAGCACTCTGCCGAAATCGCCCTTGTGCGCGTCACGCCTGCGCGGCTTTATCATGTTCCTTATAGTTTCCTTTGTTATATCGATGATCTCACTCATATATCTGCCCCCGTCAGCCTATAACACTCCCCAGGAATATCGATGCCATGAGGAAGTATATCGAAAGCGCTACAGTATCCGATACAGAGGAGATAGCCGGGTTCGCGATGAGCGCCGGGTCCAGATGTATCTTCTTTACCAGGAGCGGTACCATGCTTCCGATCATCTTCGCGAATATCACGATGAACACCATGGCGCAGCTCACGGTAAGCGCTATTGGGATGCTGTTCCCGTCGAGCAGCCATACTCTGAAGAAGTTTATGACGCTCAGGATCACGCCGATCACGGCGCCTATCCTGATCTCCTTCCAGAGGATCTTAAGCCAGTCCTTTATCTCGACTTCATCAGTCGCAAGGCCTCGGATGATGAGGGTCGAAGCCTGCGATCCCGTGTTTCCGCCCGTACCCATAAGCATCGGCATGTATGAAACGAGCGCTATCACTTTTGAAAGCGAATCTTCGAAACTCGTGATGAGTCTTCCTGTAAAAACATACGCGACCATGAGGACTATGAGCCACGGCAGCCTGTTCTTCGCGTGCTGCCATACGGAAATCGAAAGGTAGCCCTTGTCTGTGTTCTCGAAGTCGATGACACC
>JBJETC010000005.1:0-5239 GCA_051883115.1 Anaerovoracaceae bacterium | reverse complement strand
AACAATGTCACGTCTCTCAGTATGTCATGGTCCATATCCTTTATGGCGTCTGTCATTTCTCCGACCTGTACGTCCTCGTCAACGACGACTGCGAGGTCTCTTGACGTCGATGGATATTTAGGCGGTTTCTGATATTCCACTTCTCTGTTCGCGTTATCGCAGAGTGCGTCGAACGAGATCTCCGCCGCGTATGCTCTTCCCTCGATGCCGTACTCATCGGCGACATCCGGATGGAGCTCACCCATTATACCATATTCAACGGCAACACCATTTTCATTTTCGGCATATATCCTCGCGCATCTTCCCGGATGGAACGTGCCGTATTCCTTTTCAGCCTTGAACTTGAGGCCTTTGATACCGAATCTGTCAAAAAGTGTTTCGATGATCCCCTTGAGCGAATAGAAGTCTTCGCCCTCGCCGTAGCAGCCGAGCGAAAGGTCTTTCGTCTCGATCGGGAGCTTTGCGTCAGGATTTTCGTTATTCGCAAATACCGTGCCTATCTCATAGCCTCTGAAGAAATCATTCCCGCGGCTCGAGTTCAGCGCCATTACCTGAAGCATCCCCGGGAGGAGCATCGATCTGAGCGCCGATGTATCTTCGCCCATAGGGTTCTCGATCTTTACAAAATCTCTCTTCACAGAGTCCTCAGGCACATGTGCCATGTCGAGGTCCTTTGTGCTCGAGAAAGAGTATGTCTGGATCTCATCGCATCCCATGCCGCAGAGAAGTTCTCTGGCATAGCAGCGCAGGTCCCATCTTATATCTTCAGGCGCGGCAGATGCTACGTCAGGAAGTGTCATCGGGAGATTGTCGTATCCGTACATCCTCGCGACTTCCTCCACGTAGTCGACTTCCTCGAGGAGGTCCTGTCTTACGCTAGGAGGCGTTACTATGAGCTCGTCGCCTGAGCCCTCGACCTTCATCTCGAGTGACTCGAGGTATCCGACCATCTGCTCTCTCGGGATGTCTGTCCCGAGCACTTTATTTATCCTGCTTACTCTTGCCGTTACAGTAGGAGCTGATTCAGGCTCCTTGTAGACATCTACGGATCCGTTCAGCACTTTTCCGCAGCCGAGCATCTCGACGAGCTTGCAGAAGCGGTCAGCAGCGTCTTCGCAGAGGTTAGGGTCTATGCCCTTCTCAAATCTCGATGAAGCCTCTGTTCTCATGCCGAGCTTCTTCGCTGTCTTTCTGATGCTCGATCCGACAAAGCTTGCTGATTCAAGGACTACAGTCGTAGTGTCATCGACGATCTCTGAATCGAGTCCGCCCATGACGCCTGCAACTGCTACAGGTCCTTTTTCATCGTTTATCATGAGCATGCTGTCATCGAGCGTATGCTCAACGCCGTCGAGCGTTACGAATCTTGCTCCGTTACGTGCCGTATCAACGATGATGTGGTTCCCTGACAGCTGCCTTATGTCAAAAGCGTGCAGCGGCTGCCCGTATTCCATCATTACGAAGTTCGTGATATCGACGATGTTGTTGATAGGCCTCATCCCGGCTGCCATGATCCTCTTCTGGAGCCACCATGGCGACTGCTCTATCTTTACGTCTTTTATTACTCTCGCTGTATATCTCTTGCAGAGATCTGACTTTACGTCGACCTTGATGTAGTCGGCTGAATCCTCATCAGACTTACTGCATTCGATATCAGGGTATTTCATTTTCTTTCCGAATGTCGCCGCGGCTTCTCTTGCCATGCCGAGCATAGCGAGGCAGTCAGGCCTGTTCGGTGTTATCTCGAAATCAACGACCGTGTCTTTGAGTCCGAGCGCTTCGTCTATCGGCTCACCTAAGTGTTCGTCCCAGTTCCCCGGGAGGATCCAGATGCCGTCCTTAGAGATCATCGGCGCTGTCTTGTCGCTGATCCCGAGTTCCTGCGCACCGCAGAGCATCCCTTCGCTCATGACGCCGCGAAGCTCGCCCTTCGTGATCGTTACGCCGCCTTCGACTTTCGGCTGTCCGTGCAGCGGTCCCGGCACATGGCTGTTGTCCGTCGCTACAGGAACAAAATCTCCGACTTTTATATTGTCAGCTCCGGTCACCACCTGGAGCGTCTCTTTTCCCGTGTTAATTTTGCAGACAACGAGACGGTCAGCATCAGGATGTTTTTCTATGGAATCGATCCTTCCGATGACGACACCGGAAATGCCTGTCCCGATCCCGCTTACTGTCTCGATATTGGAGCCTGACATGATCATCCTGTCACAGAACTCCTTATCGGTGACATCTATATCTACATAGTCTTTTAACCAACCTATGGATACCAGCATGTTCCCTCCTATTTGAACTGATCGATGAACCTTACGTCGTCTTCGTAAAGAAGTCTGATGTCATCGATACCATACTTTAACATCGCGATTCTCTCGACACCCATGCCGACTGCGAAGCCGGTGTATTTCTCCGTGTCGATGTCTCCGAATTTATGAACATGCGGGTGTGTCATGCCGCATCCGAGGATCTCGATCCAGCCGCTGCCCTTGCAGACATTGCAGCCCTTGCCGCCGCACTTGAAGCACGAAACGTCCATTTCGGCACTCGGCTCGGTGAACGGGAAGTGATGCGGACGGAACTTCGTCCTGGTCTCAGGTCCGAACATCCTCTTTGCCATGAGATCGAGCGATCCCTTGAGGTCTGCCATTGTTATGCCTTCGCCTACCACCATCATCTCTATCTGGTGGAACGTAGGCGAATGAGTGGCGTCAGGCGTATCGCATCTGAAGCATCTGCCCGGGCTGACGATCTTGTAAGGCAGCTCGAGCTGTTCCTCAGCTCTTACTTCGCATGTCGAAGTGTGAGGTCTCAGTACGACGTCGTCTGAGATATAGAATGTATCTGTCTTATCTCTTGCCGGATGGTCTTCCGGAGCGTTGAGTCCGTCAAATGAATAGAATGTCGTGTCGACTTCCGGTGTCTCGAAAACCGAGTAGCCCATCGAGCGGAATATATCTACGATCTCGTTTATCGTCTGGGTTATCGGGTGCTGCACACCGTATCTTACGAGCCTTCCCGGCTCTGTGACATCTATCCTCTCGGCTTCAAGCTTTTTCGCCTTAGCCTTTTTCTCTATCTCTTCCTTTTTCTCGTTCAGCATTGCGGCGAACTCGTTCTTCGCCATGTTTGCTGACTTTCCGAGATCTTTTCTCTCTTCAGGAGAAAGCGAACCCATGCCCTTGAGCAGCTGCGTGAATTCGCCCTTCTTGCCGAGCATCCTGACTCTCAGGTCCTCGGCAGCCTGAAGGGAATCGACGTTTTCAAGTGATTTCTTTGCGTCGGCAATGATGTCCGACAGCTTGTTGTTCTGCATATTTTTACCCCTGCTGCGACTATATATTTATCTCTTCTTATTACCGCCAGGTCTCACGCGCTCGAACATCAGGAGCGCTGCCGCAGCCGCCGCGTTCAGCGACTCCAGCTTCCCTGACATGGGAATGTTCACACGGATGTCAGCTGCCTGCATGATCTCGTCAGAGCAGCCGTTGCCTTCGTTCCCTATGACTATGAGTGCGTTTTCGGCTATAGGCGCTTCGTAATACGGCTCGCCGTTCCTCACGTCTGTGACTGCGATCTTCCTGCCGCTGTCCGCCGCGATCTTTCTGATCTCATCAGTGTCTGCCGCTTCGTAAAGCTGCATCCTCATGAGCGACCCGGCTGCTGCCCTCACTGTCTTAGGTGAAAAAGGATCGCATGTGCCTTTTTCGTATATCACTGCGTCAAAGCCCGCGCCCTCTGCCAGCCTTATGATGGTCCCGACATTGCCCGGATCCTGGAGCTTTTCCAGGACGACAGCGCAGCCGCCCGGCTTCATGGCTTTTCGAAGCGCTTCTTCCGTCATCAGCGGCTTCCTGACGACAGCCGCTATTCCCTGGCTCGTTTCCGTCGTCGAAACGGAGTCAAAAAGCTTTTCATTGAAAAATGAAGGCGTGAACCCGCGGAGCCATTCCCCGCAGTCCGTGCCCTCACGCAAAATGACTGCGTCAGCGCCCTGACCTGATGCCAGGACCTCACGCACAAGATTTTCTCCTTCTATGACGAAACGATTTTCCGCATCCCGGTATTTCTTTTTCGAAAGGCGTCTGACTTCTTTATATAACCTGTTGTCCTTCGAACTGATCACGATCTGATCCATAAACACTCCCCGGATGCCGAAAAAATATCACAAAAGCCGGCTTTAACTAAAAACCGGCTTTGCTCAATAGAATCCACTATTTATTTAGGAACGGAGGAATGACAAATTTCGAATCCGAATTGTCATCGTCATTGTCGTTGTTTTCCTTGAGAAGATCGTCAAGCGTTACTTCCTTGCCCTCGAGGCCGTTCTTGGTAACTACCTTCTGGCCTGATGCTGAAGGCATCGAATCAACCGGTTCTTTATCATCTTCACCAAATCCCGTAGCGATAACGGTGATCTGGATCTCATCTTTCATCTCTTCCTGGATCGAAGCACCGAAGATGAGGATCGCATCATCAGCAGCTTCCTCTTCTACGCTGCTCGCGATCTCGCTTACCTCGACCATTCCGAGGTCATATCCGCCGGCGATGTAAAGGAGTATAGCCTTTGCTCCCGAGATCTTCGTCTCAAGCAGCGGGCTCTCTACAGCTGCCTGAACAGCTTCCTTCGCTCTGTTCTCTCCGCTTCCGCTGCCGACACCCATGTGGGCGATCCCTCTGTCCGTCATGACTGATCTTACATCGGCGAAGTCAACGTTGATGAGCGCTGAATCGGAGATAAGATCGGATATGCCCTGAACACCCTGTCTCAGGACATCGTCCGCCATAGCGAACGCTTCAACGAGTGATGTGTTCTTTTCACAGTTTTCAAGGAGTTTGTCGTTTGGTACGACTACGAGGGAATCGACATATTCCTTGAGGAACTTTATTCCCTGCTCAGCCTGTGCCATTCTCTTGTTGCCTTCGAAACTGAATGGTTTTGTTACAACGCCGACAGTCAGGATACCCATATCCTTTGCAGCCTTGGCGATGATAGGAGCAGCACCTGTTCCTGTTCCGCCTCCCATTCCGGCTGTAATGAATACCATGTCGCTTCCGTCGATAAGTTCTACGATATCATCGAGTGTTTCCTCGGCTGATTTCTGACCTACCTCCGGGTTTCCGCCTGCTCCGAGACCTCTTGTCAGTTTTTCTCCGATCTGCACCTTTGTCTCGGCATTGCATTTCTTAAGAGCCTGTTTATCCGTATTAACAGCGATATATTCAACTCCCTGGAGATTAGCCT
>JBJETC010000004.1:0-5344 GCA_051883115.1 Anaerovoracaceae bacterium | reverse complement strand
AATACGCCCCGGTGAGGAAGATGATCGACATGGGCATACCTGTAGCCTGCGCGACAGATTTCAACCCGGGCTCATGCCCTTCGCTCAACCTCGAGTTCGTCATGAACCTCGCCTGCATCAAGTACAAGCTGCTGCCTGAGGAAGTCCTGACCGCGGTCACGATAAATCCGGCATGCGCTATAGGCATGGGAGACAGAGTCGGGACGCTCGAGACAGGCAAGCAGGGCGATGTCGTGATCTGGGACGCGCCTGACATGGAAATGCTGTGCTACCGTTTCGGGAGCAATCTCGCGAAGCATGTCATAAAGAAGGGAGAAGTCCTGAAATAAAAAGTGTATTTTTGCCGATACTGTTTTTACAAAACGTGACGCTCTGTAACGCGTCGCATGATTTCAACAGAAAATCGATATTTTTTCGGCAAAAAATGTTTTTTACAATGGAATTTTTCCACGAGCACGGTATAATAATAATGTATTTATTTTTGTAATCTTTTTTGAAACCAATACAGCCGAGGAACGCCATGGTCATAGTAAACAACAATGATAAAAAAATCATCGACAGTGAAGTGAAAGACTATCTCGAAGATCTCAGATCCGATTCGCCGGCTCCGGGAGGCGGCTCGGTCAGCGCGCTCGCGGGCGCGCAGGCGGCGGGGCTCCTCATGATGGTATGCGATCTCACGACGAGAAGCGAGAAATACGCTGATTACCACGCGGCATGCAAGAAGGCGAAGAGCACTCTGGAGCCCATTTACAAAGAGCTCTGCGAGGGCGCGGACAAGGATAAGGACGCGTTCAATCTCGTTTCCAGCGCCTACAAGATGCCGAAGGACACGGATCTGGAAAAGGCGGCCCGCAACGAAGCCATCGCGAGAGGAACGGTCGAGGCGACGCAGGTACCGCTTCACAACATGTGCCTGGCGCTCAAGGCCCTGATAGCTGCCGCTGAGATGGAAAACAAGTTCAACCCGAACTGCGCGAGCGACTACGGTGTCGCCGTCCTGAACCTCAGGGCGTGCATTTACGGCGCGTGGATGAACGTCAGGATCAACCTTCCGAGCCTGCGCGACACATCCGCGGCAAGCACGTACCAGAGCAAGGGCAGCGAGATCGTCAGAAAAGGCGCGGCGCTGTCGAGAAGACTTTACGCTTCGGCAGAGAGCATGCTCGGCTGAAATAAGATAAAAGACTGAAACTTCCCTGGATTTGCGGAGAAAGGATCCGATATGGCACAGATAGTAGAAAGCATCCCTAACATCAGTGAGGGCAGGAGACAGGACGTCATAGACGCGTGTGTGAACGAGATCAGGAACACACCTGGCTGCACGATACTCGACGTTGAATCAGACGAGAGCCACAACCGCTCCGTCATCACATACATAGGCGACATGAAGGGCGTTGAGGACGCCACGATAGCGCTTGCGGCGAAAGCGGCGGAGCTCATCGACCTCAACCACCACACGGGCGAACACCCGAGGGCAGGCGCAACAGACGTAATACCTTTTGTCCCTATAAAGGGCTGCACGACAGAAGACTGCGTGGAGCTCTCCAAGCGTGTCGGCAGGAGGATGGCAGACGAACTCGGCATCCCTGTTTTCCTCTATGAGGAATCAGCGACAAGGCCTGAGAGGAAAAACCTCGCGACTGTCAGGAAGGGCCAGTTCGAAGGCATGGCCGAGAAAGTCCAGCAGCCTGACTGGGAGCCTGATTTCGGCGGCAGGAGGATCCACCCGACAGCAGGCGTCTCCATCGTCGGCGCGAGACCGCCTCTCGTAGCGTTCAACTGGGATCTCGACACGGACGACGTCCAGATCGCGAAGAACATCGCGTCGGTGATCCGCGAGAAAAACGGCGGCCTCAAGGCTGTCAAGGCGATGGGCTTCCTCATCGAGGACGAGAAGACAGGTAAAAAGTTCGCGCAGGTATCATGCAACATGTGCAACTGCGACATCACGCCGCTCTACAGGGTCACAGAGCTCATAAAGGCGGAAGCCGCGAGATACGGCGTCCGCATCACGAACACGGAGCTCATAGGCCTCTGCCCGATGAAATACCTCATCGACTCCGCGGAATATTATCTGCAGATAAAAGATTTTGATTACGAAAAACAGGTGCTTGAGAATCATCTCCTTTAACTTTCTCATGGAATCGCGATCCGGAGCGCCTTGTGACTCCGGCGCGGGCCTTCGCAGGGCGGGCCGAAAACGCCCTGTTTTATTTTTTTCAGAAGGAAGGAAAAAGAATGCCCGGACGTAAAAAGTCATATTCAAACTATTCCCTGACCGACGAGATCGCCGACATCCTCAGAGCTAGGATCCTCAAGGGCGAGTACAAGGTAGGGGAGAAAATAAAGGAAACACACATAGCTGAGGAGCTCCGCGTGAGCCGCACGCCTATACGCGAGGCGCTTCACAAGCTCGAAAAAGAAGGGCTCATCGAGTACAAGGTCAACAGGGGCTGCTACGCCCGCGGCATCACGATCCGCGACGTCAACGACATTTTCGCCATCAGGAAAGTCCTCGAGAACCTGACGATGGAATGGGCCGTGAGCCGCATCAGCGACGATGAGATAAAACAGCTCCACGACAAGTGCGACGAGATGAAAAAATACGTCGACGCGAATGACAGCGAGGGCGTCCTCCACATAAACAAGGAGTTCCACAACATCATCTACAACGCCACGGGGAGCCGCTTCATGGGCCAGATCCTGAAGTCGTACAAGGAGTACATAGAGCAGACCCAGGTCGTCATATTCTACGAACCTTCCTATCTGCAGCACATCCTTGACGAACACCTCGCCATCCTCGACCGCATGGAGGCTCACGACATAGAAGGGGCCAAGGAGGCTATGGACATACACATGCAGAACTCGAAGCAGAGGACGATCGCTGTGTACAGGCTCGAGGAAAATCATGAGAACCGTTAGCGTGGACCACTGAGCCGGTAAAAAATATCCGGCGGCTTGATGATGTTCCGCGTGATCCGTGTGATCCGCCGCCGGCGGTTCGGAAAAAATAAAAAAAGACGGCTGCGCCGCATCCCTTTCAGGGACCCGGCTGCAGCCGTTTTTGCCTGTATCGCCTATTTGCTTTTCTTTGAAGATTTCTTTTTCACGACGTTGTATTTCCACTCGAGGCTGTCGCCTTTTTTCACGCGGACATCAGAGTCGTTTCCTTCCTGCAGTTCGCCGTTCACGTAGAGCTGCCATGAATTCCTGCTGCCGCCGCGGCCGTTCATGATGTCTCCTATGCCTGTGATCCTGCCCTTCGTGAGGTTCCCGTACAGGTCGATGTTCTCTACATAGCAGTAGAGCTGGGCTGCGTCATAAGCCGTGGAACCCTTCTCCACCCTGATGGACTCGTCTGTCACATCGTCGTTCTTCGAACTGTCTGGAAAATCTATGCTTATCGTTATTTCCTGCGGGCTCGACACACGCTGCGCCGATTCTCCCGCGTCTTTCCGCTGCCCGCACGAAGCGAGCGTGAGTGCTGACGCGCAGAGCACAGCCGCGAGAAAGACAACGACTGTCTTCTTTGGTTTTCTCATTTTTATGCCCCTCTTTCCTTTATGTTACAACCATTATACAGCATACAGAGGGGAGGGCGCAAACGGCTCCCGGATGCCGCGGCAGCCTTGCGGCTACTTGAGTATAGGCACGTAGAACCTCATTTTTCCCTTTGTCAGTCTGATAAAAGTGTACCTCTGGAAATCGACTCTGTACCTGAACTCGTGTACCCAGCCTCCGAATGCCAGCCTCGACATCTTCCTGCACGTCTCGGCTATGGCGCCTGTGTCGTCATCATCGTACGTCTGGAAAACAGCATATCTGCCGCCATCAATATGCGCCGCTGCGCTATTCCCATGCGCTGCTGCGGTCTGTCCCTGCGCCGGGGCATCCTGGCCCTGCGTCGCGTCATGCTTCGCGCACACGTTCCCTATCATGTACCCGTAGACGTTTTCGCCGTTCTCGACAGTCGGCTTATCGTCCCAGATAAAGACCTTGTCGGCCTTCCTGATATTCACCGACTTCGGCGACGCTTTCCCTATGTCAGCCGAATCGTGTGAGAACCAGTACGCGATGATGTCAGGGATATCATAGGCCGAGACACCTGCAGAGCCGGGATTTTCCATAAGTGTCACAGACAGCGGCTCCATGTTGTGATACGTGATCCTGAGGTCTCCATTGTAGTGCTCGTAGTATTCGTTCAGGTCGGTCATCTCCATGTCAGGCACGCTGCTGAGAGACCTGACGTCTTCGCCGAACTCGCACATTATAGCCTTTTTCAGCGCTTCGCAGCTGCGGAAAAAATATCGCGCGGCAGTTTCCCTTATATCGTCATCAGTTATCGCACCGCCCGTGTTTTTCCGGCTCAGCTCATCAGCCGCCAGGTATATCCTCTTCTTCGATATGTATTCGTGAGGTGTCATGCCGTAATACGTGCTGAAGACCTCGTTGAAATTCTTTTCGCTGTAATAGACCTGCTCGGCGATGCTTTTCGCCGTGATCGGCTCCGTGATCTTTTCATCTATGAGTCTCGTCCAGCTCGCGACGCCCCATTCCTCCGGCACAGCCGATGTGTGGGACGACGAGCCGAAGACGATAGGGAGGAAAAGGTATTCTTTTTCCTCGTCGAAATACTCGTATGTGCATAGCGTCTGGTCAGTTATCTTCCCGTTTTCGGGCAGCCACTCATCGAGAGCGTACCTGGTCATGACGCGGAAATCAGCCGCGGCCTCTTTCCCGTCAGCTTTTCTCGCCGTTGAAAAAACGGCATAATACCCTCCGTCGAGGTCGACGCGGATCTTATCCACGCCGCGCGCGAGCATATGATACGCGTCTTCACGCTCCGCATTCTCCGGGATCCTCGGGCTGTCATAGCGTTTATCGACAGGCCCGTAGATATAGTGGAGCTGGGCATCCGAGTCGTACCACCAGATACCTGTGTCGCCGCCTTCACTGCAGCGCGCGCTCATTTCCAGCCCGAGCCCGGCGCCGTCAGCGAGATCTCTCATGCTCTCCTTCGACGTGTACAGGACGCTGCCGTCTATGCTCACCGCGTGGACAGTCTCATATTTCAGCTCTATGTCCACGCCTTCGACATGGTCCCTGAACGGCATGTCAGGCACGACATAGTTCTTCTTGAAAAATGTCCTCGGCGACACGCCGATCGTATTCGTAAAAGCCTTGGAAAAAGCCTGCGATGTCTTGTAGCCGTACTTTTTGCTCAGACCTCTCGGGTAATGGTGGAGCTTGATGTCGCGCGCGGCCGCTCTCATCCTGAGCATGTTGAAATACGTCGCGAAGTGGCAGCCGAAATATCTGTTGAAGATCCGTGAAAAATACT
>JBJETC010000003.1:0-5353 GCA_051883115.1 Anaerovoracaceae bacterium | reverse complement strand
GGCCGATTTCTGCGAGCGCTTGTCATTTTTCACGTGATACATGATGATCCCACCTCGAAAAAACGATTTTACGGAACGACTTTTGAGGAATCGTTCCACATGTTACGAAACTATTGTTTTACAGAATCAATAATGATACATTAGTTCCGGAAAATCAAGAGTGAAGTGGCTGTTTCCCGGGGATATCTGTACGGGGAAGAAAGAGAGGTCATATATGTGGAACTGGTTCGTCGCATGGGGATGGCTGTATGTCATGATCATAATGAGCGTCATCCTGACAGTACAGATGATCGTGCACTGGAAGGACTGGGACGCGCTGACAAAGCTCGGCGCTTTTACAGTGATAGTTCTTACGTTCCATGTCTGGGAGGAATGGGTGATCCCGGGCGGTTTCCATTATATTTACAACATCGATTCGCCTGCCGGCCTTCGTGATCGTTACCCTATGAGTCAGATCACGGACATGATAACGAATTTCGGCGGGGCGCTCATATGGTTCGTACTGGTCCAGATGAAAAAATACGGGCGGAAGATGAGCTTCGCGGTCATGATATTCAGCTTCTTCGAGTTCATCATCCATATGTATCTCGCGCATCATTCCATGAGTGTATTCGCGGCGGAAGGCATTTACACAGGCTTTTACGCGCCCGGGCTCATCACGGCGGTCTGCTGCTGGCTGCCGCTTGGCATCGCGTACACCGTCTGGTTCGTAAAAAACAAAGTCAGGTCCAAAGACGTGATCGGCGGCATCATCATCCTGGCGGCATTATCTATCTTGCTCGTGAACCTTCCTGAGAAAGCGCTCAAGAGCAGGGACAACCCGTATGTCTTTGATAATGCCGGCTGGTACGAGACATGGGTCGACAGCGGAGGCGGCATCACAAATGAATAGGGCGTATCCTGCGAGCCATTTTTCCGAGTTTTGTCTTACAAGTCCGAAAGGGGTTGTAAGACTTTTTTAGTTGTGATACATTCTGATTGTACAAAACAAATGTATATTACATAACAAATGAAACACATATCAGGAGGTAAACAAAATGGCTGACAAGGAAACATACGTAAAGGATATCGAAGGACTCAGAGCAAAACATGATCTCGCGAAGAAGGCGCTCGTAAGAGCAGGCAAACCTCATTTCAAGAATGACGACACAGCTAAGTGGACTGATTTCTCTGTTCTCCCTAACGGGCAGATGCTTGCGCAGTGCCAGCACGAGGATCTTGAAGGCGTTACACCGGAGATGATCAAATGGTTCTTTGAGCACCTGGGATGCTGCACGAACTGGGACGGCGCCGGATTCGACGGACCGGAGATCTCGATCTATCATCTGTGGCACAACAGGGATCACGTTGCGGTAACACCGCTCACAGACGGACCGGACGGAACGAAGAACCTCGGTTTCCTTCAGGGAGCCAAGTCACGTATCCATGAACTCACGAACGAAGTGAATGATGTCGTTTACTACGAGATGGAAACAGTAGTCCTGAACGATCATGAGTTCACATTCAACGTCATGAAGGACGGCAAGGCAACAGGTCATGTAAAACACGTATACGGTCCTACAGAGGATGGCAAAGGCTCCACTTTTTACACGGAGACGCTCGTAGGCCTTGAAGGCAGCGGATCTGAGGCAAAGCTCGTGAACCACGCGCTCGTTCCTAAGCTTTATTCGAAAGAGCAGGGTATGCAGTGGATCCACCACAATATCCAGGAATCAGGCCGTCTCCAGGACGTTGCTCCTGTCCTCTACGCTAATCAGGACAAGGTTTACTTCGACCCTGATTTCACGAAGTTTGACTGATCGGGTAAGGATCGGGTGATATGAGATGAAAAAGGGATCTTTCAGAGTCAGGTTCACAAAGGGATGGCTTTCATGCTGGCTCTATGTCATCATCGGGATCGCCGGGGTCATATTCGGTCTGACCGTCGCAAACTGGAATAAGTGGGATCCGCAGACGAGGATATACGCTCTGTCGGCAGTCCTTCTGCCGCTCCACGTGATGGAGGAATGGCATTTCCCGGGAGGGTTCCATACGATGTACAACATGATGGCGGGGACGGATCCCAAGAAGGCAGACCGCTATCCTATGAACCAGCTTTCGGACATGTGGACGAATTTCATCGGCGTCATCTTCAGCTGCGCGGTCCTCGTGACCGGGGTGAGGCCGCTGTTTCTCCTGATGGAACTGTTCATATGTTTCGCTGAGATATACGGCCATACGAGCGGCGGCATTTTTCTCTACAGGAGATTCAAGGACAAAGGCAAAAAGACTATATACAGCCCCGGTTTCGCTACGATGATCCTAGGCTATGTGCCTGTCGCGATCGCTATAATCATTTCGTTTTTCACTGTAAAAGCGCCGGAAATATGGGAGATCGTCCTCGCGATCCCGTGCAGCATGGGGCTCGGCTTCCTCTCGCTTCCTTTCACGGAGAAGATCTGCAGGGACGAGGACACTCCGTACGGATATACATGGGGGAACGGGTATCTGGCGAGATTCCTCGGAAAATAGCGTTGAAAATAAAGAGACTCCTTATCATTGGAATATCCGGTGATGAGGAGTTTTTTCGCGCGTGCGCCTTTTTCTTTTTATCTGACAAAATGTAATATATACTTGACAAAGGCGTATGCCGGTGATACTATAATGGCACAAGATGTAAAGTATATAAGACATTTTGAATGTTAAAAGTGACTGAACGAGTGCTGCAGCGCGACTGAACGTGTCACTGATTGGAGGAAAGGATCATGAGCAGTAATTTATCTGTATTTCTCGGTTTCTGCACCGGGCTGGCTTTAGTAGCCATTGCAGTCACTCTGAGTGAACATTACAGAAAAAAGAAGGGAGAACCATCCCCGAGAGACGACTATGACGAAAGGCAGATCCTTGACAGAGGAAGGGCATACCAATTCGGATTCAATGTGTTCAAAGTCATGGCTGTCATTTACTTCGCCGTAACGATCGCGACAGGACGCGAGTGGTTCGAAGGATCGTCCATAATATTCCTGCTCCTGTGCGTGAGCGCTGCCGCGATAGTACTCAACAGCGCCGTGAGCGGGAGTTATGTCGGGATCCACACGAAAGTAAAGAAAGTGCTTATCTATATGATATTGCTCGATATAGCCGACCTGTTTTTTGCCATCTTCATCATCCACGATAAAGGAGGCATAATGACGAACGGACAGGTGAGCTTCATTAAGTCGACGAACCTTTTTGCCCTCATACCACTGACGGCGGAGACCATCTCGTATATCATGTATCTCCGCGCGAACGCTTCTGAGACAGAGGAATGATGAGGTGAAAAGCAATGAAAAACCTCAAGATGAAAGCGGCGCGGGCCGCGAAGGATCTCTCGCAGCAGCAGCTCGCCGACATCGTCGGAGTCTCGCGCCAGACGATAAACGCGATAGAGAAGGGCGACTACAACCCGACTATCCACCTGTGTATCGCGATCTGCCGCGCGCTCGGAAAGACGCTCGACGAACTTTTCTGGGAGTGACATGGATATAGAAAAAATATGATATAATTCTGTCCTGCAGGAGGAAACAGAATTATGGAAAAAGCATTTAACTCAAAAGTAAGCAAGACAGCATGGATAGCGATCCCGCTTCTGTACCTGGGGTACTACGGCGCGACATCAGGGAAGCTGCCGCTCAACTGGATCTGGATGACGATCTGCGGGGCGGCAGCTCTTATAATGGAATTCGGCCTGAGCTCATTCAAGGACGCGATGTCCGGACTGAAAAAGGGCAGCTGGAAATACATACTGATCGGCATCGTCGTAACGCTTGTCATTTCATTTCTCGCGGCGCATGTCGGGACACTGCTCGGCTTCGGATCGGTAGAGAACGCAAACGCGAACGTCAAGGGGTCTGCGGCGTTCAAGACCGTATATCTTCTGAAGCTATGCTTTTCACTCATAGGAGAGGAGCTCATGACGGCGGCATTCGCTTTTCCGGCGTTTGCTCTGCTCAGAGGGAAAATGTCAGGCGGTAAGGCCTGGATCATAGCGTCTGTCTTCAGTGCCGTGCTTTTCGGGCTGATGCATGTGAATATATACGAATGGAACATGTATCAGTGCATCGTAGCTACAGGACTCACGAGGCTCCCGTTCAACTGGGTATGGCGCAAGAGCGACAGCCTGTGGGGCGGCGTCATCGCACACGTTGTTTATGACTGCGTGCTGCTCATCCCGGCACTTTTCCTGATGTAGATCTTTTCGGATAAATGACGATGGGAAATTAAGAAAAGAAAAATTTTGATGAAAAGGCTGACCGGGTCGGCCGCATCAGATAAAATAAAACGGCTGACAGGTTTTCCCGTCAGCCGTATTTATATTGTCATTAAAATTTTACTAATCTCTTAAATAGAGCTCGTAGTCATCTTCCGGCGTCTCCTGGCTGTCAGGCTCGTTTATTTTCTGTTCGAACCTGTCCTTCTGGCCAGTAGGTACCGCCGTCGGATAGCCGGTGCCGAAGCACGCTGAGCAGAAGCCTTCGCCGGGCTTGTTGCCTATTATCATGTGGAGCATGCTCGGGTCGAGGTAGCCGACACTGTCAGCTCCGATTTTTTTCGCTATCTTCTCGAGGTCGCAGCCGCACTGGCAGGCTATGAGGTTTTCCTTCGTGTCGACATCGACTCCGTAATAGCAGGCGTCTGTGAACTGCGGGGCGGATGACATGACGTGGACTTCTCTGGCGCCGGCGGAGCGTATGAGCTGTACGATCCTCGTGATCGTCGTGCCGCGCACTATGGAGTCATCTACGAGGACGACTCTTTTCCCGTTCACCGTGTTCCTTATGACGTTAAGCTTTATCCTGACCTTGTCCTCGCGGTTCTTCTGGCCCGGCGCGATGAATGTCCTCCCTATGTATTTGTTCTTGATGAATCCCATACCGTAAGGGATGCCAGACTGCTCGGCATATCCGATCGCAGCATCAAGGCCGGAATCCGGGACACCGACTACGATATCGGCGTCGACAGGGTACTGCATCGCGAGGAGCGATCCTGCCTTCCTGCGAGCTTCGTGGACGCATTTTCCCTCGATCACAGAGTCAGGTCTCGCGAAATACAGATATTCGAATATGCAGATCTTGTGCGGCTTTTTCCCGCAGTGGTCGCGGATCGAAGTCACGCCTTTTTTACCGAAAACGACGATCTCGCCCGGGTCTATGTCCCTGACATACTCAGCGCCGACGGCGTCGAGCGCGCATGTCTCTGAGGCGACGATGTATGCGCCGTCATCTCTTCTGCCGTAGCAGAGAGGCCTGAAGCCGTATGGATCGCGGCACGCTATGAGTTTCTGCGGTGACATGACGATGAGCGAATATGCACCGTCTATCTTGTCCATGGCTCC
>JBJETC010000002.1:0-5360 GCA_051883115.1 Anaerovoracaceae bacterium | reverse complement strand
TGAGCCTCATATCGTTTGAATACGAACCGATACCCTTGACTATGATGCTCGCGGTGCCTTTCTTGATATTGTCCATGTATGAGAGTACGTAGTCTTCTCCTTCGGTGAGCTTTTTAGAGCCGTTCTTTACGGTGACCTCAGGATAAAGCGCTTTGCCCGTGTATTTCATCGAGCTGTACGGGATCGAGATGCTGCAGTTCCTGATGGACTTCGTGCCTGATACGGTGCCTGAGCCGCTGTCGTCGTAGTACATGAAGTTCATATCTGCGCGTCCGCTGATGCCTGCTACTCCGCCGCTCGATGTGTACTGCCAGTAGTTGACCTTGCCCGGGTAAGTGCATGTCTTCGCGTACTGTGCCATCCAGAGTTTGTCATATCCTGCCTTCTGCATGTCGGAGACGTTGAAGCGCCTTGAGCCGGAGTTCGGGCTCGTTATGTAGAGGTAGGAGTAAAACATAGGCGTGTAGCCCGCCTTTTTTATCACTCTCATGTATTCCATGGCGTTCTGTGTCATGCGCTTCCTGGCGTATGCGACGCCGCTGCTGTTGACCCAGCTCTTCCACGCTGTGGTGAGACGGCCGTTCCCGAACTCGTAGTCCATAACGACAGGCTGCTGCGGGTTCACGCTGTATTTCCTAAGGAGCTGGACCGTGAAGTTTGCTTCGCTCCTCGCTTCTGAAAGCGTCATGCAGTTGGCGTAATAATACACGCCGAGGCTTATGCCGTTTGAGCGGCATCCTGCCACGTAGCTGGAATATCTCGAATCTTCATACATCCTGAAGCTCCCGAGTGCTGTATAGCCGCAGCGGATGAATGCGAAGTCCATGCCGGCGTATTTCACTTTGCTCCAGTTGATCGTACCCTGCCAGTTGCTGACGTCTACGCCGTCGAAAATGGCAGTGTCGTCCGAAAGACTGAGTGACGGGTGCGTGTACTTTATACCGTTCCTTGTCCACGTCAGAGCTGATGCGGCTGATACGGCACTGAGCACGAATATCGCCGCGAGCGCGAACGTGAGTATTAACTTTCTTGATTTTTTCATATTCATATCCCTGATCCGTTTCTGAGTTCCGGAGTTGTAAAAACTTAAGAATTCTTAATAAATATAATAATCGTTAAGATTTTTTTGTCAATAGAGTGAACGATAAGCACACGATCCTTTTCACACTAAACACCCTGTACCGCCGTCCATTCTTCACCTTGCGAACAGCCGGGTTTTAAGTTATTATTTTATTGTATACTTAAAAATGAAAGCGAAGGCGAGGAAATGTACGGGTACATAAGGCCGGTGGAGCAGGAACTCAAAGTTAAGGAGCTGAATACATACACCGGGTATTACTGCGGCCTGTGCAAGACGCTCGGGACCAGGTACGGACAGGCGGCGAGGCTGCTGCTGAATTACGACATGACATTCCTCGCCGTATTTCTTTCTGCGCTCGACAGCGACAGGGACGAGATGAAAAAAGAGTTCTGCGTCGCGCATCACATGAAGAAACGGCCTGTCATAAGGTCTCCGTATATCGGGTACGCGGCTGACATGACGGTGCTGCTCGGGCGTGAGAAGCTCGCGGACGATGTGCGTGACGGCGACAGGGTCGTCACGGCGGCGGATCTGGCTGTCCGTTCCGCTTACGGCAAGGCGAAGAAGCGCCAGCCGGACGCGTCGAAGAAGGTCATCGCGGCTCTCAGGGACTTTTACAGAGCTGAGGACAGAGGTGAAAAGTCATGCGATGTCATGGCTGATAAATTCGGGAGCGTGCTGAAGCATGTGTTCCTGGGGTGCCGTGCCGTCAGCAGGACGCTCGGCAGGGACGAAAAGCGCGTCGTCACAGAGACGGCGATGGAGCTCGGCCGCTGGATCTACCTCATAGACGCACTCGACGATTTCCGCGAAGACAAGGCGAAGGGAAAGTACAACCCGCTTATCGGGATGTGTGACGGCAGCGAAGTGAAAGCTGCACGGCTCATGAAGCCGGTGCTTTACGATCACCTCGGGAGGCTTGCCGAGGCGTATGAGCTCCTGGATATAAAAAAGAACGACGCGCTGCTCCGCAACATGATCTACCTCGGCGCGCGCGCCAAAACAGAAGAAATACTGAAAAGGACGGCAAAATGAACAAGGATCCTTACGAAATACTCGGAGTCAGCAGGAACGCTTCCAAAGAGGAAGTCAGGGCGGCCTACAAGAAGCTCGTGAAAAAATACCACCCTGATAAATACCAGGGCAACCCTCTCGCCGATTTGGCGGAGGAAAAGCTCCAGGAGATAAACGAAGCGTATGATTACATAATGAAAAATTTCGACTCGCAGGGGAGCGCCTCAGGCGGGGCTTCGTACGGCGGATATTCCGCAGGATACGGCGGGCAGCTCGTGGAAGTGAGAGCGGCCATAAACAGGCAGGATCTTGACGAGGCCGAGAGGCTCCTCGCAGAGACGAAGGACCACAATGCCGAGTGGATGTTCCTGAACGGTGTCGTCGCTTATGCCAGAGGCCGCGTGGCGGAAGGCATAAAGGAAGTCCAGCAGGCGATAAACATGGACCCGTCGAATCAGGAGTACAAGCAGGTCTATCAGCAGATGAACGGTGCCGGGATGTTCTACGGCGGGCAGTCTGACATGCAGGGGTACGACCCCGGGATGCCTTACTGCGTGCCTTGCTTTTTCCCGTGCTGCTGCTGATGCGGCCGGGCTTTATTTATCAGGTCAATAAAAGATTTTACATATACATTTTTATCAGGAGGGATCGGTTATGGCGGCTCTTTGGAGCGGTAGATTTGAAAAGGACATGGATGAACTCGTAAAGCAGTTCAACGCCTCTGTTTTTTTCGACCAGAGGATGTACAACGAGGACATCGACGGCAGCATCGCGCACGCGGACATGCTGGCGAAGCAGGGCATCATCTCTGAGGAAGACAGGGACAAGATAAAGGAAGGCCTTGAGAAGATAAGGCAGGAGATAAAAGACGGCGAGATCGTCTTCGATGTGAACGATGAGGACATACACATGGGCATCGAGAGCAGGCTCACCGACGACATCGGCGAGGCCGGGAAGCGCCTCCACACGGCGAGGAGCAGGAACGACCAGTGCCAGGTCGACGCGAGACTTTATCTTAAAAAAGAAATCAACGAGATCATGGACTGCCTCATAGAACTCGAGAAGGTCATACTGAAAAAAGCAGAGCAGTACGAGGACACGATCACGGTCGGATTCACGCACATGCAGCACGCCCAGCCGATAACGCTCGGGTTCATGATGATGGCGTACTTCCAGATGTTCAGGAGGGACATCGAGAGGCTGACAGACTGCCTCGAGAGGATGGACCTCTGCCCGCTCGGATCATGCGCTCTCGCGGGGACGACGTTCCCTACGGACAGGCACATGACGGCCGAAGAGCTCGGCTTCAGGGCGCCGACCGAGAACGCCATGGACAGCGTGAGCGACAGGGACTACATGCTCGAGTTCCTCAGCTGCGCTTCGATCTCCATGATGCACATCTCAAGATGGGCCGAGGAGTTCGTATGGTGGAACACATCTGAATTTTCATACATATCGATAGATGACAGCTTCTGCACGGGGAGCAGCATCATGCCTCAGAAAAAGAACCCTGATATGGCGGAACTCCTCCGCGGCAAGTCGGGCAGAGTGTACGGCGACATGATGCAGCTTTTCACGGTGATGAAAGGCACGCCGCTCGCGTACAACAAGGACTTCCAGGAAGACAAGGAAGGCCTGTTCGACGCTGTCGACACCTGGAAGATCTCGCTGAGGATCTTCACGAAGATGCTCGAGAAAACGGAGTTCAGGAAAGACAAGATAAAGGAGCAGCTCAGCCGCGGCTTCCTCAATGCGACAGATATAGCAGAGCATATGGCTCAGCACGGCATCCCGTTCAGGGAGGCCCACAACATCGTCGGCAGGATGGTGAAGATCTGCGAGAAAAAAGGCTGCCAGCTCGAGGACCTCACAGATGAGGATCTCAAGTCAGTGGACAGCCGTGTCTCAAAGGACATGCTCGGCGACATCAGCATCGAAGCCTGCGTGAACGCGAGAAAATCGTTCGGCGGGACAGCACCTTCGGAAGTCGCTAGACAGCGCGAGGTCGGGAGCAGATGGCTCGAAAATGCGATCGCCATGAGATCTGAGGACGATCAGTAGTCAGGATAAATATATTTTTTCTATATAGTGTAATGATGGGAGAAAAAATGGATAAAAAGGAATACGCACTCAAGATGCACGAAAAATGGCACGGCAAGCTTTCAGTCGTAAGCAAGGCCCCTATTACGAACAAGGAGGAGCTCGCGGTAGCTTACACACCTGGCGTTGCTGAGCCTTGTCTCGCGATCCAGAAGGACGAGAGCCTCGCTTATACGTACACAGGGAAATGGAACTCTGTAGCTGTCATCACAGACGGTACTGCAGTCCTCGGACTCGGCGACATAGGACCTGAAGCCGGCATGCCTGTCATGGAGGGAAAATGCGCTCTCTTCAAGACTTTTGCCGACATAGACGCTGTGCCTATCTGCATAAACACGAAGGACACAGATGAGATCGTAGACACTATCTATCACATCTCAAAGAGCTTCGGCGGCATAAACCTCGAGGATATCTCAGCGCCGCGCTGCTTCGAGATCGAAAGACGCCTCATCGATATGTGCGATATCCCTGTTTTCCATGATGACCAGCACGGAACGGCCATCATCACGAGCGCAGGTGTGCTGAACGCACTCAAGGTCGTCGGCAAGGAGCCGGGAGATCTTAAGATTTGCATCTGCGGAGCGGGCTCGGCAGGTATTTCCATCGCGAAGATGTTTCTGAGACTCGGATTCGGCGACGTCATCCTCTGCGGCCACAAGGGCACGATCTATCAGGGCGCGCCTTACAACAACCCTGCACAGGAAGAGATGGCAAAGATCACGAATAAGGAAGGACTCAAAGGGACGCTTGCAGACGCAATGAAGGGCGCAGACATCTTCATCGGCGTTTCGAAGCCCGGCCTTGTGACACAGGACATGATCAGGTCCATGAACACGGATCCTATAGTTTTCGCGATGTCGAACCCTGTGCCTGAGATCATGCCTGATCTCGCTAAGGAAGCGGGAGCCGCGGTCGTTGGAACAGGCCGCTCTGATTTCCCTAACCAGGTAAACAACGTCATCGCTTTCCCGGGCATCTTCAGGGGAGCACTTGACTGCAGAGCCAGGAAGATCACTGAAAACATGAAGGTCGCTGCGGCGTATGCCATCGCCTCTGTGATCCCTGACGATGAACTCAGCCCGGACTACGTACTTCCTGACGGATTCAACAAAAAGGTAGTCGCAGCCGTAGCCGAGGCAGTCAAAAAAGCGTACAGAGACGAGTT
>JBJETC010000001.1:0-5424 GCA_051883115.1 Anaerovoracaceae bacterium | reverse complement strand
GTATAACTTTTATCCATCGAAGATATTCATGGGCGACAGCGGCTCGCTTTTCCTCGGGTTCATGATAGCGATACTCTCGGTCGTGGGCCCGCTGAAGAGGTCTACCCTCATCGCCGTCGTCATCCCTGTAATAATACTCGGCGTCCCTATTTTCGACACATTTTTCGCCATTTTCAGGCGTGTCGTCAACAGGCGCCCTATCATGGAGGCCGACAAAGGCCATCTCCACCATCACCTGATGCGTCACGGCTACGGCCAGAGACGCGCCGTGCTCATGCTCTACTGCATAAGCGCGATCCTCGGGATGTCGGCAGTGCTCATGAGCCGTGAGCTCTACAAGGACAGCGCGATACTTTTCCTGATCGCCGCAGTGTTCATATATTCGCTTTTGAC
This sequence comes from Anaerovoracaceae bacterium, assembly GCA_051883115.1. GTDB lineage: Bacteria > Bacillota > Clostridia > Peptostreptococcales > Anaerovoracaceae > Aminicella. Next base: position 5,031 of record JBJETC010000001.1, on the reverse strand, counting down.
TGATCCGAACAGAATGACGCCGAAGATCAGGAATGACAACGCCGGCGTGTCCGACGAGGAGCTCGCTAGAGAAAAGCGCGCTGAGGAAGAGCGTGAGAAAAAGAGAGAGTTGAAGGAAGAGCGTGCGAGGGAAAAAGCTGAGGCTGAAAAGCATCCGGACCAGGATAAATGAAGCTGAAAAAGAGCACTGAAAAATAAAAATGAAAAAACGAGCACCGGCCGTCCGGGCCGGGCTCCGGAAGAACGCCGGGAGCAGTATCACAAGAAAATGCTGTTTGACCGGTGTTTTTTTGTTGCCATCAGACAACGAATATCGCATTGTATGCAGGAACACCTGTTAATTTTGAAGATTCTGTGACGGAAATGTGAAAAAGGCGCTGTCGCGGTGGAGTTATTCCTTAACATCCCTTTATAATTTACATGTTAATCTTAGGAAATGTTAAGAACAAAGGAGAGATGTTTTGCTGACATTCAGAAAAATCATCGCCGCCCTGATTATCATATCAATGATCGGCTTGACTCTGCTGGCGTCAGTCTCATCGGCATTCGCCGAGACCGATGCGGCAGCCGGGTCAGAAAAGACAGCTGCCCCTGCAGAAAACACTCAGCAGGAGACAGCGAAAAAGAAAACAAAGAAAAAATCAAAGAAGCAGCTCAGGAAGGAGCGCGCTAAAAAGAGAGCAGCCAGATACAGATACGGCATCGCAAAGTACATCCACAAGCGCGGCGTATCCTGGAAAGACTCCAAGAGGATAGCGAAGCACTTCTACACTTACGCGAAGAAGAACAAGGTAAGCGTTGCGGCCCTCATGTCCATAGCTCAGCACGAGAGCAACTTCAGGGAAAAAGCGTATAACCCTGCCGGCTACTACGGACTAATGCAGTGCAGCGCCCAGATCGGAAGATCGTGGGCAGGCGTCGGGACATCGAAGCTCCTTACAGCCAAGTACAACATCAAGGCCGGCTCCGGGCTTTTCAGATACAACGTTAAGACGCTCGGCTCATATTACATGGGCTTTGCCGGATACCAGGCCGGGACGTACGGCGCAAAAGCCGGACGCTACAGCAGATCGGCAGTGGCTTCCCGCGTGAGAGTCATGAACAGCATCAGGAGTTATCTGAAAAAGTACAGGAAAGCCTGACAAAAGGCAGAAAAACTGAATAAGACGGAAACACAGTCCATCCGGGGAAAGCTCTCGGATGGACCTTTTTTTCACTTACGATGTGCATATATCCGCGAAAAGTATATAATATATAAAGAAAAATCAGGCAAACGCCCGCTCTGCAGGCGTTTCATTTTGTTAAGGAGAAAAAATAATGGTCGATGTATCAGCGGTTAGTTTCAGGGACGGACAGTTAGTAATCCTCGATCAGACGCAGCTCCCGGGCAGGGAAGTCTACGTCGTTCTGAAAAACAAGGAGGACGTCTGGGACGCGATAAAAAAACTCATGGTCAGGGGCGCGCCTGCGATCGGCATCGCCGCGGCCTACGGCTTATATATCTCAACGAAAGACAGCACGGCTGACACAGTCAGCGCATTCATAGATGAAGTGCAGCCTGTCGCCGAGTACCTCAACAGTTCAAGGCCGACAGCAGTCAACCTGAGCTGGGCCCTCAGGAGACAGATGAAGGCCTTGAGGGACCTCGAGGCAAAGGGCAGCTCAGTAGATGACGCAAAGGCGCTCCTCCTGAGCGAGGCAGACGCCATCAGGCAGGAAGACGAGGACAGCTGCCGCAGGATGGGAGAATACGGCCTCAGCCTGCTGAAGCCGGGAATGGGGATCCTGACCCACTGCAACGCCGGCACGCTCGCGACGGCCAGATACGGCACGAGCATCGCACCTCTCTATCTCGGACAGGAACGCGGCTATGACTTCAAAGTCTATTCCGATGAGACGAGGCCTCTCCTTCAGGGAGCGAGGCTCACGGCATGGGAGCTCTGCAAGGCCGGCATAGACGAGACAGTGATCTGCGACAACATGGCTTACACCGTAATGAAAAACGGCTGGATAGACGCCGTGCTCGTGGGCTGCGACAGGATGGCGGCCAACGGCGACGGCGCGAACAAGATCGGGACAGCGGGGCTTTCGGTAATAGCAAAATACTTCAACGTTCCTTTTTACATGTACGTGCCGACATCAACGATCGACCTCGACACGCCGACAGGTGACGACATAAAGATAGAGCTCAGGGACAGCGAAGAGATCAGGAGCCTCTGGTACAGCGAGCCTCAGGTGCCTGCAGAGGCGAAGACATATAACCCGGCGTTCGACGTGACACCGGCAGAAAATATCACGGCGATCATCACGGAAAACGGGATCGTAAGGCAGCCTTTTGCCGAGAACCTCGTGAAAGCAGTTAATAACGAGCTGGAGGACTGATGGCGTACAGAGTTAGACTCAGACAGTTTGACGGTCCTTTTGACCTCCTCGTCTACCTCATAGAAAATTCCCGGATGAACATCTACGATATAAAGATATCCGAGATCACCCGGCAGTACATAGATTTCCTCAGCGACATGCAGGAGATGAACGTCGAGGTTTCTTCCGACTTCCTCGTGCTCGCCGCGGAGCTCATCGAGATAAAGTCGAAAATGCTGCTCCCGTCATACGACGGTGATGAGGAAAAAGAGAAGGATGAGGAAGACCCGAGGAAGGGCCTCGTGTCCCAGATCCTGGAGTACAAGCGCTGCAAGGCTGCGGGCGAGATGCTCGCGGAGCGTTTCGAGTACACGTCGATGATGTACGAGAAGCCGTGCGATGACATCAGCGAGTACGCGGACAATCCGGAAGTGTATATCAACTTCGACATAAAGGATTTTTCGCGGGCTTTCATGAACTTCCTCTCGAGGAAGCAGCGCATCGAGGCTGCGAAGAAGCGCTACACGAGGCTGGAGCGCGACAGGGAGACGATGCAGAGCCGCATGCTCATGATACGAAACGTTTTCCAGGGCAGCGGCAGCGGCGGGACACCTGTGGACGAGGTGGATTTCAGGGCACTCGTGCCGCGCGGGGACGGCAGGTACGAGACGGTCGTGAGCTTCACGTCGCTCCTTGAGATGATGCGTGAGCGCTACCTTGATGCGGACCAGAGATGCAACTACGGCGACATCACCGTAAAGAAGGGCGAACGCCCGTGGGAGAGCGGCGAAGTCCCGGGGAAGGCCGATGAGGCCGATGAGTATTATGATGACGATGACGGCGGCGGTGAGCACGGCGAAGCGGAGGCTGAGCCGGCAGAGGCAGAGGGCCAGACGGAGACAGAATGGACAGAGATGAGATAAAATCAGCGCTCATGTCGATGATGTTCGTCATGGGCGATCCGGTCGAGATAAAAGACGCGGCGGACGTGCTCGGCGTTGAAAAGTCCGAGGTAAAAGACGCGGCGGACGAGCTCGCGGATGAGCTCGACAGGCCGGGCTCGGGCATAAGGATAAGGCGCATAAACAAGTCGTACCAGATGGTCTCGGCGCCGGAAAATCAGGAGTACATAAAAAAGCTCTGCACTCCTGTCAGGATGAAAAAGCTTTCGCAGGCGGCGCTCGAGGTGCTTGCGATCGTCGCGTACAAGCAGCCTGTCACGAAAGGCCAGATCGATGTAATCAGAGGCGTCAAGTGCGACAGGGTCCTCGCCGGCATCGAGGAAAAAGGGCTCGTGAAGATCGTGGGCCGCTCGGACGCGATTGGAAAGCCGTATCTCTACGGCACGACAGACGAGTTCCTGAAGAACTTCGGCTTCTCGTCGCTCAAGGATCTCCCGGAGATCGGGGACCCGGACGATATAGCGTCGGAGGACGAAAGTGCGGATCAGCTCGCCATGGATTTTCACGGCGATGATGATCCGGAAGGATCAGGGGCAGAAGGCGTCCCGGACGACGTGACAGATGCGGATACGATTCTTGACAAATAATATGCCGTAAAGTAAGATAAATATTAACTATGGAGTAATGTGACCAGAAAGGTGGAAATAAAAATGAAAAGAATCATGACATTAGAAACAAGAGATCTTAAAGCCAGCATGGAAAACGGCGGATGCGGCGAGTGCCAGACATCATGCCAGTCAGCTTGCAAGACTTCATGCGGCGTAGCTAACCAGAAGTGCGAAAAGAGTCTGTAAATGATCCATCAGTACAGGCTCAACGGCTACAATATAGTTCTGGACGTTAACAGCGGTTCTGTGCATAGAGTGGATGATGTCGCTTATGACATCATCCGTTATTTTTGTGAGGCGATAGATAACGGGGCGGAGCCTGACAGGGACGCCATCGCGAAGAAGATCACAGAAAAATACGGGCAGAGCCAGGGCGTCACGGAACAGGACGCAAGGGACTGCATAGATGACATCGACGAACTCAGAGCGCAGGGAAAACTTTTTTCCGAGGACATCTACAGGCCGAAGGCAAGCTATCTCAAGGACAGGAACACAGAGATAAAAGCCCTCTGCCTCCACGTCGCCCACACGTGCAACCTGAACTGCTCATACTGCTTTGCCAGCCAGGGCAGGTTCCACGGCGACAGAGCGCTCATGAGCTTCGAGACGGCAAAGCGCGCCATGGATTTCCTCATAGAGAACTCAGGGAACCACAGGAACCTCGAAGTCGACTTTTTCGGCGGAGAGCCTCTGATGAACTGGGATGTCGTGAAGCAGACCGTTAAATACTGCCGCTCTATAGAAAAAGAGCACGGCAAGCATTTCAGGTTCACGCTCACGACGAACGGCATGGGCATAGACGATGACGTCATCGATTTTACGAACAAAGAGATGAACAATGTCGTCCTCAGCCTCGACGGCAGGAAGGAAGTCCACGACCACCTGAGGAAGACTATAAACGGCAAAGGAAGCTACGACACTATCGTGCCGAAGTTCCAGAAGCTCGTTGCCGCTAGAGGCGACAGGGAATACTACATGCGCGGGACTTTTACCCACAACAATGTGGATTTCACGAATGACCTTTTCCACATGGCAGACGACCTCGGGTTCAAGAGGCTCTCGATAGAGCCTGTAGTATGCTCGCCTGACGATCCTTACGC